>JBDSZP010000189.1:0-8718 GCA_039925065.1 Luteolibacter sp. | reverse complement strand
TCTGTCTTGCACCACGCGGGGTTTGCCGTGCCGTCCGGTTACCCGGATTCGCGGTGGGCTCTTACTCCACCATTTCACCCTTGCCTGTGACCTTGCGGCCCATCGGCGGTATCTTTCTGCTGCACTGTTCCGTCCGGGTTTCTCTCGTTACCCGTCCCTCACTTTCATGAGGCGCGTTGCCCTGTGGTGTCCGGACTTTCCTCACCTCCACTTGCGTGAAACTGCGACCGTCCGGGGAGCGGCGCGCGCAAGGTGGGGGAGCCCCGGTCATTTTCCAATCAAAAACACATCCAGAAAAAACCAGACGATCATCGTTGCCCCGATCGCGATCTTGAATCCCATCCCCGCCACCACGCCGACGACCGAGCCGACGCCGGAAACCGCCGCTGGCTTCGGGTGTTTCCGTGCCACCGCGATTTCAAAAACAAACGCCCCGATCAACGGCCCCAGTAACAGTCCGAACGGCATGAAAAACATCCCCACAATGCTTCCGATCAGCGCCCCGGCCGCTCCCCAGCGTGTTCCGCCGAACCATTTCGACCCCGCTGCGCCGCTGAGGGTTTCGAATGTTTGTGAAATCGCCATCAGCAGCCCGAGGATCACGAACGACCACCACCGCAGCCCGGATGCCTCACCCAACATCAGCCGGTGAGCGACCGCTGCGATGAATAAAATCAAATGCCCCGGCAAAACCGGCAGCACACACCCGATGACTCCGGCGACGATCAGGCAACTCGTGACAACCCATGCCGCTCCAGTCCCCACATTGCCCCAAACCGCGCTTGAATGAATTGCTTCCCACACGCCGCGATTCCTACATGCGTTCCACCGATGCTGCAACCTGCGGTTCGCGAATCTGCCTTTGGGGTTGAGTTGCCGGATCAGGAGGATACTCTTCGGGCGTCGTCCCTCATGAAGCATTTTACGATTTTCAAAACCATGGCGCTGTTGGCTGCCGTGCTCCCTACTTTTCTCCACGCTCAGGATTCTGAAAGCGTCATGGTCATGGAGGCCTACTCCGGAAAAGTGCTCATCGCTTCGAACGCCTCCGTCCGGCGTCCCATCGCCAGTCTGACGAAGATCGCCACCGGCGCGGTCGCTGTCGATTGGGCGATCGCCACTGGTGCTGACATCGGGACGGTCAATCTCACCGTGCCGCAGACGATCACCCTCGTCGGCGGTCCGAATCCGATGAACCTCCAGCCCGGCGACCAACTCACGCTGCGCGACGCACTTTATTCCGCGCTGCTCGGTTCCGACAATCTTGCTGCCCTGACCATTGCCGATAACGTCGGACGTGAAATCCTGACCCGCCGGGGAAAAACCGGGGAGCCGGTTGCCGCGTTCGTCGATGAAATGAACAAACTCGGCAAAGCCATCGGCATGACGCAGACCCGCTTCGCCAACCCGCACGGTCTCGAACGCGAGGGGACCAAAGCCTATTCCACTGCGGCGGACGTCGCGCGCATTTCCATCTATGCCATGCGCCGGAACGCGTTCAATTTTATCGTCCGCCAGCCGGACCGCCAGATCAGCGTCACCGGCGCTGGGGGGAAGCGCAGCTACCGGATCAAGAACACCAATGAATTGGTCGGCGAGCCGGGCATTCTCGGTGTGAAAACGGGCACCACGAACGCTGCCGGTCCTTGTGTCTCCGTTTGCATGGATCGCGATCCCCTCGTCCGTCAGAAACCTGATGGCTCGAAAGGTGCGACGCCGCGTCGTTTGATCGTCGTCGTTTTGAACAATCCGGATCGTTTCAATCGTGCCCGTGACCTGCTTCGGCAAGGTTGGGCTACTTACGATCCATGGCTTGCCGCAGGCGCGCCCGTGCAGGATCGCGACCGGGAGTTGATCAACGTGCCAAACCCACAGTGATCCAATCCGGTTTTCGCCCACCTTCAATCCCACAAACCATACCATCATGAAACGAATTGGAATCCTGAACAGCGGCGGCGATTGCCCCGGTCTCAATGCGGTCATTCACGGCGTCGTCGGCGCGGCGGATCAGCTCGGGTGGGAAGTCATCGGATTTCGTGATGGATTTGAAGGCCTGCTACCTCCGGGTGATTATTCCGTCCTCAAGCCAAAGGACACCATTGGCATTCTTAAACTCGGCGGCACGATCCTCGGCACCACAAACAAGGGCCATTTCGCCGCGAAAGTCGGCAAGGGCGACATCGCCGAAGTCCCGCCGGAAATCGTGGCAGAGGCGAAGCGCACGATGGATCAGCTCGGCATTTCCGCCCTCGTCATCGTTGGAGGCGACGGCTCGCTGACCACCGGCCTTCAGCTTTACCGTGAAGGTTGGCCGATCATCGGAGTGCCGAAAACCATCGATAACGATCTCAGTGCCACCGCTTTCACCTTCGGTTTTGACAGCGCTGTTTCCACCGTCGTCGATGCTCTGGACCGTCTCCACACCACCGGGGAAAGTCACAAGCGCGTCATGGTTCTGGAAGTCATGGGCCGCCATGCCGGGTGGATCGCACTCTGGGGTGGTATCGCCGGTGGCGCCCACGTCATTTTGCTCCCGGAAATTCCCTTCAGTTTGGAAAAAGTCGCCGAGTTCATCAAGGAGCGCGACCTCCAAGGCCAGCACAGCACCCTCGTCGTCGTCGCCGAAGGTGCGAAAATGCCGGACGGCGATATCGTGACCAGTCACGCCAACGAAGGTGGAGAAGTCCGCCTCGGCGGAATTGGTGAACAGGTCTGCTCGCGATTGGAAAAAATGACCGGCAAGGACACCCGCGCCTGCACCCTCGGCCACCTTCAGCGGGGTGGCGCACCCACCGCGCTCGACCGGATTCTGGGCATGCGTTTCGGCGTCATGGCCGTCAAACTCGCTGATGAAGGATCGTTTGGCCGCATGGTCAGCTATCAATCCTATCACGTCGATTCCGTGTCGATCGAGGAAGCCGTCCACCAGCTCCGCCTCGTCGAGCCGGAAAGTGAGCTCGTTCTCGCGGCCAAGGCGGTCGGCATTTGTCTGGGGGATTGAAGAAGTTGAGAGTTTAAGGTTGATGGTTGATGGACAGAGGTAAGACTCGGAAATCCTTCTTTCCTCTTCGCCATCAACCATCAACTTTCCACCATCAACCTTCCCATGTCCTCCGATCCACTCCTCCAGCTTCTCCGCCGCAAGGCCCGTTTCTCCGATCAGGAACTCGCCGATCTCCTGTCCGCGGACAAGGCCGCCGTTGCCGGCAAGGTTTCCGCATGGGAAGCTGACGGCACCATCCTCGGCTATCATGCGGTGGTGAATCCCGAAGCGACCGGAGACACCTCCGTTTCGGCTTTTATCGAGGTCAAAGTCACACCCGAACGCGGCGGCGGATTTGATCGCCTCGCCATGCGGGTTGCGCGTTTTGATCAGGTGGTTTCCTGTTATCTGGCCAGCGGCGGCTATGACCTGATGGTCGTCGTCGAAGGTGCCGATCTCCGTGAGGTTGCCCGCTTTGTTTCAGAAAAACTCAGCTCGCTCGACGGAGTGATTTCCACTGCGACTCATTTCCGGCTCAAGACTTACAAGGAAAACGGTTTCCTCTTCGAACGCGAAGCCGCCACCGAGCGCCTGGCTGTCTCGCCTTGAGGTGCGGTTCTGAAAGGGTTCGGCCGGGAACCGTAAGCGCGCAATTTCCCGAACCTGACGGAAATGCTTGGCTGAACGGGAAAAACGATTAGGAAAGGCTTATGTTCAACGCCTCGTTCCGAATTGCCGCGATGGGCGTGCTGCTAATGGGGGCCGCGCATGCCCGCACTTGGACCGACCGACTCGGCCGGACGTTCGAGGCGGATTTCGTCCGTATCGATGGGGCGAGCGTGATTCTCACGTTACCGGGCGGCAGGATAATTGCGACTCCCATTGCCGATCTGAATGCCGGAGATCAGGCAGCGTTGAAACACATCGAGCAGTTGCGACCCGCGATCAGCGTTTCATCGAATCTCGGCGGTGCCTGGCCACGGGAGGTTCGCTTGGATGGTCCTGTCGCCTGTAAAGTCGTCTCCGAGGATGCCGCCACCGGGCGCTATATTTACGAAAGTCCGGGCTATCGATTCACCTGCGATGCCCGGGTGACTGATGACGCATTGCGAAATTTTTCCGTGATGTTCGAAGCAACCCGCAAATACGCGAAAGCCGTTCCGCTGGGGCTCGCGGGTCGTGAGCGCGATGGTAAACTCGATGTCCGGCTGTATCGCAATATGGTCCAATACATTTGGGCGGGCGGTTTGCCGCGCAGCGCGGGGTGCTTCACCCGTGGCGCGGTGCTCGTCCCCATGGAAAGCCTCGGGCTCAAGGAGGGCGGCACCGGATTCAGTCTCGATGCCAAGCGTGATAACAAAGTGCTCATCCACGAACTGGTCCATCAACTGACACCCGGGATTTACATGCAGCCCGGCGTGAGTGGTTGGTTTTGCGAGGGCCTCGCCGAATACATGGCCATCACCCCCTACAATTGGGGCTACTTCAGCCCGGATATCTATGGAAATTCCGTGAAAACCTACGTCACCGGACATGGCGAGGGCGGGGGTGGCGGACGTGCTCTCGGCACCCGGATCAACGTCCCGAAACTGCGGAGCTTTTTCCTGATGCCCTACAGCGACTACTCCGGGTCCAACGCGAACTTCAACTACGGCGTCGGCCTGCTCCTCATTCATTATTTCATCAACGTTGAAGGCGGTGGCAACACCCTCCGCCTCACGCAGTTCCTCAAGGGCCTGCAAGCCGGGGCGACCGGCGAGGCTGCGCTTGCTCCGTTGCTAGGCGGCGGCTCCTACGAAAAACTCGAAGGTGAAATTGCCGCCGCCTGGGCCCGGATGGGAGTTCAACTCCAGTTTGGTGGTTGAGGTCTCATCAGTCACCCGCTGGACCCGGACGCTGATCGGAGTCGCTATAACAGACAGGTTTTCCGGAGGATAATCATCCGTTTCATTTGCAACCACGGATGAGATACAAGCCCAACAGAACGGGAATGGGAACCCCGATGAGCCAAAGCAGGATCCAGCCGGCTTTACCCGATTGATTTCTAAAAACGCCCTGTTTCGCATGCGCGGGATTTGGATTTGTTTTCATAGCACCCGTATTTTTGCAGACAACGTGCCATGTCCGGATTTCTGACACATCCCTTTGAATGTGAATCGGTTGCATGGATGTGGTGGTGGATCGGAGGCGGCGTCGGTTGCGACGTCAAGGCAGCAAGATACAACGGAGGGCTTGCAAATTGCAGTCGGTAGGCTGAGCAAAGGCTTTTTGGAGAGTGCTCGGAGCGTTCTGGTTTCTAGTGAAAACCTATCAGTATTTGTTGGGAATAGCGTTGACATTGTAGCTGGCTGGCGATTTAAACGTGTCGAACATGGCCACAAGGAATTCCACCATCAGACTGGGAGTCGCAACCGCAATCCTGGCGGTGTTGTCGTCCGGATGTGACAAAAGCGGCAACGACGCCGCTTGGTGGCAAGGGGAGCAGCTAAGGCTGCAATTGAGCCGTGACCTCGAATTGAAGGAATATCGTTTCCAGCAATCGGCCGGCAATGACCTCCCGGAGTTCGAAAAACTTCGCGCTTCCAACAAGGCTGGCAAGTTACGGTTGCAGAAACTGGTCGAAATGCGGGCCCTTTTGAGCGACGAGGTTGAATCTACCCAGCAGCAATTCGCCGCGATGCAGAAACACTTCATTGAAAGCCAGCGGCAGAAGGCGGTGGGTCAGAAATTCAAGGTATTGAATTCTTCTAGCGGTCGGCAATATCAGGATGTGGCTGTCGTGAGCGTGGATGATAGCGGAGTCGCGATTCGTCATGCTGACGGCACTGCAAGACTGCGTTATGCGGATCTGGATGCCAAACAGCGCGCGTTTTTCGGATTGGAGGAAGGTTCTGCTCTCGCTGCGGAAAATGAGGAACGAGTTCAGGCGGCTGCCTATGAGCGCTGGATTGATGCGAACGTGGCGATCAATCAGGAAAAGCAAACACGCGCCGCTGAATTGGCGAGCCGTGACACGCAACAGGCAAAAAGATCACGCAACCTGATGGCATCACGGCAGACGGCCAGTGCCAATGTCAGTGCCCTCGGTCAGCCCTCCAGATCCTTCGGTGGCTATTCGGGTCACTATTTGAGTTACCGGAGCAGTCCCAGCTATCGCTACGTTTATTATTACAATCCTTCCAGCTACCGGGCCTCCAATTATTGTACCTATTACGGAAGTCTGGAGACCATCAGGCGCGCAAGGGGGGATACCCCGGGGGCGACTCCGACTATAACAGCTCCCGTCACCACTCCGAAGAAATCCTTTTCAGATACTACGATACCCTACATTCCATGAGGTTTAAATGTTACCCTTACCCATTGTTCGCCCTTTTTATTCTGACGTTTGCTTCGTGCAGCGAAGATCCGAAACTGGTCGAGAAACGCGAACAGCAGAAAGCCGAAATCACCCGGTTGAAAGGTGATCTGGCATTGGTCGAGGAAAAGTTGAAGAACCTGCCGCCGGATGTTTCGGCAGATCTGGCGTCCGCCAAGGAAGTCTCGGAAAAGCAGAACGCCGAGACGGCCCGCCTTGAGAGCGAGGTGGCAGCACTGGGAGCGCGCAAACGTTCGTTGCAAAACGAATTCGATGCCTATCGCAGCAAGTATCAGGTTAAGTAATTTTTCCACCCAACCAAATATTTCATATGTCATTCAGTGATATGATGTCCAGTGGGCGCGGTCCGGGTGTGATCGGCATGCTGATGGCCTTGGTGGTTTTGATCGGATTCGGACTCTTGTTCATGTTCGCATTCGACGAAGGATTCCAAGGCGGTGCCCAATCCATCGAAAGTGTGATCGCCAGTCAGGCAAAGGAAATCGAAGGTAGTCAGAATCGGATCGCAAGTGGTGAGAAAACGCTCGCCACAGCTCCCGCTCTCATTGCGACCGCGAAAGAGGTTTCCCGCTTCAAGCATGAGAGCCAATCTCTGAAAGAACGGATCTCGGTGCTCAAGACCGGAATCGAAACCGCAAATGCCGACATCGTCGGCATCAATAAGAATTTCGAAGAGTACAAGGATCAATACCGCGCCTTCGTTCGGTCCAAGGCAAAGGGCGAAACCATGCCGGTTCTTGAGACGAAAACCGGGATCATCTACAAAAACGTCAATATCCGCGAAGTGACCCCGGTGGGAATTCAGATTCGCCATGATGAGGGGCAAAAACGCATCCCCTTCGAGGAACTTCCCGATTCCATGGTCGATTACTATCAATTCGACCCCAATCAAAAAGCCGCCGCGCTGGCGGATGAAAATGCGAGCCGCGACGTCCATGAAGCCGAGGCGGCTGCCGCAGGTGTTCTCGCAGATCAGGCGATGGCGGAGCAGCGGGCGAAAGATGCTGCGGAAAAGCGCGAGAAAACCCTCCGCGAAGTCGCGACCAAGGAAGCTCAGATTGATGGCCTCAGGGGTGACATCAGGGGCCTTCAGTCCGATCTGAACCGGGCGACGGCTGAGGCCAACGCTGCTAGAGCAGCAGGAAGAATGCATCTCAATAAATCCAATAGTATCGGCGCTAACATCAACTCGAAACAGAATCGGATTTCAGCACTTCGTTCTGAGATCGATCAGATGAAATCCTCCATTCAACCGTAGTTCGAGGAATGCTTTCAGCAGACGAACATCCGGGGCTGTTTTACTTCATGGCCGGCATGATTGTGCTAGTCATGGCTGGCGTGGGCTTGTCCCTCGTGGTGGATCGCCATTCTAAAATGTCCTCGGGTAATACGACGATTCAAAAAGAGATCGTTTCCGGAGATGAAGAGGTGGCGAACCTCAAGGGGATTTATGAGGAGCGTGCGCAGCTCCTGGCTAAAACGAGTTCGCAATTAACCACCGGGACTGAGACAAGTGCCGCTCTTCTCCGGAAATCGACGATTCTCGCACAGCGGCAGGCCGGGCTTGAAGCCACGCGCAAGGAACTGCTTGATGCGGTTCCGAAGCTGGAGCTGGCATTTTCAAACTATCGTGCCGAATACCGTCGGCAGACTTGGGCGGCGGCTATGGGCGAAAAACTCGGCACCCTCAGGATTCGCGGTGGTCGGGAATATCAGGACGCGGTGATCAGCCGTGTCACTGATGTGGGAATTGAAATCCATCACAAAGACGGTATCGCGAGAGTCCAGGCTCCGGACCTCGACCAAAAATGGCAGGATCGTTTCCAGTGGAGCGATGAGGAGCGCCGGGCCCGCTTGATGGAGGAGTCGGAAAATCACAAACAAATCGCCAGTGAGCCGGAACCGGAGGAAGTTGCCGACGTGGAGCCCGTGTTGCCGCATCCAGCGGCGAGGGCGGCAATCACCGACAAGGATCAGGCAAAGCTCGACGCGTTGCGGATACAGGTCGTCGGATGGAAAAACAAGGTTGCCCGGGTGAAATCCGAACTGTCCCAAGCCCAGTCTCAATCTGCCTACGGAAACCAAACATCCGTTCCTGGAAGCCTCGAAACCTGGAAAGCCAAAACCGCCCGCATTAGCGCTGAACTGGTCAAGGCGAAGGCGGAACTGTCTGTGGCCAAATCCCGCTTGGAATTGGTATCTCCAAACGATGCCCTGCTACGCGAGCCTCGGCCAGACTCCGAGGAGTATTGATAGGGGATTCCTGAAAAACCGGATTGCCGGATGCCGGGCGATGCCTTGGAATCGTTCCGTGCGATACGAACCGATTTCCTCAGACTTTCTCATCCGCAATCGTGAA
>JBDSZP010000188.1:0-47389 GCA_039925065.1 Luteolibacter sp. | reverse complement strand
CGATGCAGCAAAAACACGCGGATCTCGACCGCGATATCAAGGCCGAGCGCAACATCGCCAACGCCGTCGTCGCCGGCCAGCGCACCCAGCTCCAAGCTCTCGAAAAACAACTGGAGCTAAAAAACTCCGACCTCGCCAAAGCGAACGAAACCATCAGCGGCCTCGTCAAAGAACTGGAAGAAAGCCACGCTTCATTCACGCAACTCCGGACCGAGCGCGACACCCTGCTTCAGGAGCGCGACCAGATGAGCGCCCTCCTCAAGCTCAACGATAAAGGCCGCATTCAGGATCTCATCGAGCAAAACATGGGACTCGCCAAGAATCTCCGTGAAGCGAACGAAAAGGTCGATCGCCTCAATCTCGACAACAACGCCTCCAAGGACAGCATCATCGAGGGACTCCGCGATCTCGCCATCGCCAAAGCACAGATCAACAAACTCCAACAGGACAAGCGCGATCAGGACAAGCGCCTTGAAGAATTGGAAACCCGCCTCAAGAGTGAGGAAGCCGCCCTCACACAAGGCAAGGCGTCTTCCGATCCTGCGGAAGTGGAGGTGCTCCGCGATATCATCAAGCGCCAGTTGCGCGTGCAGGAGCGCCGCAGCCAAGCCCGCGACCTGCTCGTCGCAGCCGCCAAGGACATGGGCGGCAAGGACGAACGCCTCGCCCAAGCGGTGAAATTTTTGGATGGTGAGGAAGTTGAACTCACCGTTGATGAACAACGCCTGCTCGCGGACAAGAACGCTGATTACTCGATGACCTCCCCATACGCACAGGATCGGGAAACGGTCGGTCGCAATACGGCTGAGCTGAATCGCGACATCACGGTCTTTGAGCGTACCGCCGAAAAATCCTTCGCCGCCGGGCGCCTGCTGCCCACCCGCGAGCTTTTCGAAATGATCATCGAGCAACACCCCGGCCACATCCCGGCGCTTTGCAAACTGGGAGTCGTCGACCTCCGCCTCAAAGACCCCACCGCCGCTGCGGACACCTTCCGCCGCGCCGTCGAACTGGATGGGAACAATGCTTACGCCCACCGCATGCTCGGGTTTTCCCTCATGCAAATGGGAAATGTCGCAGATGCCAAGAAAAGCCTGAAACAAGCCTTGGAACTCGCTCCGGACGACGCGAAAGGCTACATGCTTCTCGGACAGATCGCTTTCGAAAATGCCGAATACTCTGAGGCGGAAACCAATTTCAAAGCCGCCATCACTGCGGATCCCGTCCTCAGCGATCCCTATATCAACCTCGCCCTCGTCTGCGTCCGCCTCAATCGCATCGATGCCGCCAGGGACTACTACAACCAAGCCCTCGATCGCGGAGCCGCCCCGTATCCCTCGCTCGAACACATCTTCGCCAAACCGTGAAAACCCACCGCCCGCTCCTCCTGCTACCTGTTATCTTACTAGGGTCCTGCGCGTCCGATTCGCAAGCCAGCAAGAAATCGTCGACTCCAGCCCCGAGCAGCGGTGGCCACGAGCGGAGCATGGATGAATGGGTGTCCGAAAAGAGCAAGGACAACGGATTCAAGAAAGACGCGAACGGCAACCTGGTCCCAAAGAGTGACAAACGCAGCTCGTTCGAAAGCAAGGGACAGGATCCGAATTTCACCAAGGATTTCAAAAAGTCCGAATACAAAACCGGCGACTATGCCAAAAAATCCTGGTGGGGAAACAAGGGCTACAACCTCAAGGAATATGCAGGAAACACGGATGGCAGCCGCTTCCAGAAAGCCTCAGCCCTTGGTGGCAAGGGTGCGCGTGAGGCAGGCAACAATGCCAACATCAAGGGCCCCTACAAAACCGGCGACTACGCCACCAGCGATGCTCGCGAAGCTGGCAAAAGCCCGATCGACAAACCATCCAACGATGGAATCGAGAACCGCCGGAAAACTTACGAGGCACCGAGTATCATCGGTTGGAAAGAACAACGCTCGATGAGCATGGAACAGTCGAAGGGGATTCTCGGACACTGACAAGCCGCGGGATTCCGCCTCGACGTCCGTTACTCTTATCATGGCTTGAGCAGCACGCCTAACGGAGCAGCATGACCTTTTCACCAAGCCAAGGCGACGCTGTCGGGAAAGGCGAAAAGGAGCGCGTTCATTCTGAACGCTGAGTGCGGCGGACATTCTGTCCGCCGTCTTACCATGAGGAACGGGCGCGGTGCCTCCATTCGTCCGACAGAATGTCAGCCTGACTCAGTCGATAAAATATCGACGCCCCTTATTTCCCGACGGCCTCTTCAGCGTGTCTTCGGAAGAGCACGGTAAACCGCGAACTCCGGGCAGTATCCAGACGAGCGGACCTGATGGGGTTTCGGCGATGCCTTTTGGCAAGCAGTCTCCGAGCGAGGCCTATCAATCCTACGAAATCACACAGTCACTACTTCCTCAGCCACTTGTGCCAGCGATTCCAATAGGAATTTCTTCAGCGTTTCCCAACGCCAAGGCCGCCCTTCCAGGAAAAAAGTCTGTGAGATCGAGAGCCGGATCTGCGCATAGCTTTCTGGCGAGAATGTTTTCGCCAGATTCACCGCCAGTGGATTCTCCCCCGCTCCCCGGACGTGGCGCACATCCAAATCCCCCGCTGCCAACCGGTTCCTCCAGGCAGCCGCGTATTTCTCGGCCAACAACGCGCCTGTCGGGGTTTCCAACATCACCAGCCCATCCGTCGTCGGATCGGTGTGAATCATCACGTGCAGCAGCGCCTCATGCCGCCGCAGGTCTTCGGCGATCCGTTGGTTCAGCGACGTGCGATAAGGCCGCTCGTGCCGGTCCACCAATTTTGCGCGCGTTGCCTCGGGCAGCTTGAGTGAAAACCGGCTCCAGCGAGCCTCGCCATCTTGTCCGAAATCGATTAAAAGGCGCGTCACATCCCCATGGACCAGCGGCGTGCGGAATTTCATCGCAAACCCCTGCGCCAGATTCAACGAACCCGGCTCCCACCCTTCTTTGGAAGTCAGCACTTCCTCAGATCCACGAAAAATCTCCCGATAAGCCTCGGGCACCGCACAGGTCGCATAGTCACAACTGAATAAAAAAGCCGTCATTCTCTTGAAGTTTCAACAATCGAAAGAGCGTTGCCAAATTCCCCCGGCAGCGCAACCCCTTGGTTTCAATTCAGGAAAAGGACCGCGTCCACGCTATGTGCCGCGGACCTTCTGTCCGTCGACAAAATATCGACGCTCCTCCATTTTCAGACAATCTCCAGAATCTCCCTGAACAATTCCACGATGATCCCTGAAAATCTTGATTCCACCTGGCAGCCCGTTTTTCTCAAACTGCTTGCCGAAAATACCGTGTCCGATGCGGCCCATGATCCCGAACACATCCGGCGGGTGGTCATCAATGCCCGGCGGCTGACCGAACAGGAAGGCGCGGACTGGATCGTGGTCATGCCGGCCGCGTGGCTGCATGATTGTGTGATCGTGCCGAAATCCTCACCGGACCGGGTCCGCGCCTCACAGCTTGCGGCGGAGCAAGCGGTGGACTGGTTGGAGAAACACGGTTGGCCGCATGGGAAATTGGATGAGATCGGCCACGCCATCGCGGCACACAGTTTTTCCGCAGGGATCACTCCCGGCACATTGGAGGCAAAGGTGCTTCAGGACGCCGATCGGCTGGATGCTTTAGGTGCCGTGGGATTGGCCCGGACATTGATGCTCGGCGCGGAAATGAAGCGCGAATTTTACGATGTGGCGGATCCTTTCTGCCACTCACGCACCGCCGATGATTCCATCTACACGCTGGATCATCTTTACTGCAAACTCCTCAAGCTGGAAGGAACCATGCAAACGGCTTCCGGCAGAAAAGAAGCGGGGCAGCGCACGCTTTTTCTCCAACAGTTTCTCGATCAGATGGAACACGAATTGCCGGCCGATCACTTCTGAATCCAGCCGCGCGTGACATCGTAAACATACCAGTCCTCGAGCTTCTTCCGCGCCCATGGAGTTTTGCGGAGGAACGTGAGACTGGATTTGATCGTGGGATCGAACATGAAACAACGGATCGGAATGCGGTGGCTCATTTCCTCCCAGCCATACCGATCCACCACCGCTCGCAGCACCGTTTCCAGCGTGACGCCGTGCAAGGGATCTTTTGGATGGGAAGAGGGCTCGGTCATGTGGCAGCGATGCTAGTTTCTCCGCTGCGATGAGTCGAGACAATCGGGACGTTTCAGGCATTCCCCTGACGCGCTGAAACCTTGCAGAGGCACACCATTCCGATCAACCTCGGCCATGGAACGCAAGGATCTGCCACTCGACCGCCAGTTGCGACAGGAAATCCTGTTCGCCCGGGAGCGGGTGTACCGCTTTGGCCAGGCAACACCGTTAGAAAAACTGGACCTGCCCGGACCTGGCCCTGAAATCTGGATCAAGCGCGAGGATCTGTCACCGATCAAGGCGTACAAGTGGCGCGGAGCCTGCAACCGGATGGCCGTCCTCTCCCCTGCAGAGGCCCAGCGCGGAGTGGTCACCGCGTCGGCCGGAAATCACGCCCAAGGCGTCGCCCTCGCGGCCCGCAGGCTCGGGATCAAGGCCCGGATCTACATGCCACGCTCGACGCCGAAGGTGAAACAATCCGCAGTCTCGCACCATGGCAGTGGGTTCGTGGAAATCCACCTTGCGGGAGATAGCTACGACGATGCGGTTTCCGCCGCACGAGCCGATGAAGCGGCCACGGGCGCGGTTTACATCCATGCTTATGATGATTTGAAAGTGATGGCGGGCCAGGGAACTCTTGCGGATGAAGTGGTCCTATCAGGTCGCGGTCCGTTCGATGCCGCCTATCTGCAAATCGGCGGTGGCGGACTGGCTGCGGGTGTTTCCACCTGGCTGAAAACGTATTGGCCTGAAATCGAATGCGTCGGCGTGGAGGGCGTGGGTCAGGCATCGATGAAAGCCGCGCTCGCCGCAGGGAAACCAGTGGCACTCGAAAATGTGGATTTGTTTTGCGACGGAACAGCCGTTAGAAAAGCAGGCGATCTGCCGTTTGAGATTTGCAAGGACACCCTGAGCCGGATCGAAACGGTGACCAACGCGGAAGTGAGTCATGCGATCCGAGTGCTCTGGGAAGGCCTGCGCTGTGTTTCGGAGCCATCCGGAGCGATGGGACTGGCGGCGGTTTTGAAGAACCGCGAGAGCTTGATCGGAAAGCGCGTGCTGGTGGTGCTTTGCGGCGCCAACGTCGATTTCCTGCAACTCGGCCTCATCGCGCAATCGGTGGGAGCTGGAATCAAAACAAGCCGCACCCTGCGAGTCCGCATTCCGGAGCGCGCGGGAACGATGTTGGAATTGTTGGATACCTGTTTTGAGGGACTCGATATCGCGGATTTCCAATACGGAAAAACCGATGAGAACGAAGCCTGGCCCGCGTTCACGATCAGCACGGATGATGCGGCGACGCTTGAGGCGCTGCCGGAAAAACTCGATGCGCATGGCTTCGCTTGGGAAGACCTGACCGGAGCGGTGGACATCGCCTTCCGCGCGATTCCATTGCGCGGCGATCTTTTGCAAAACCCGGCGTTCCTTCGTTTGGATTTCTATGAGCGTCCCGGTGCGCTGCATGATTTCCTCGGCCAGCGCATCCGTGGCAATGCAAGTCTCTGTTATTTCAACTACCGTCAATCCGGCGAGCGGATCGGGCGGGCACTGATCGGCCTGGACTTCCCGTCACACTACGAACGGGATGCCTTGCTGATGACGATCCCCAGCCACGGCGAAGGCTATCGGTTATGCGAACCAGTGGATGAAGCAACGCGGAAGAGGCTGATTGGAGGATAGGCTATGGAGAATGTAGCGGCGTCTCTATGAGCGCCGGTGACTGACGTGCGGTTGTCCGGCTGCGTTTTTCAGTTAGCGACGGTCATGGACGCGCCGCCACATCGGGTCAGAGCCCGAGTTCCTGTTCCATCACGCGGATAAAATCGTCCTCGCTGGAGGGCAGTCCGTGGAGGATGCGTTTGCCGGTGATCAGGAGTTTCGGCAGGTGTTTGGTTTTGGCGGAAAACAACACCCAGTCGGCGATGCTGGCCTGGATAAGTTCATCGATCCACGGGTCGCGCAGGGCGGCGTCCAGTTCCGCCGGCGGGACCAGGGCCAGCGCCTCGGCTCGGGCTGCGGGCGGGGTAATGCCGTCCAGCAGGGTGTGATGAAACGCGGCGAACGCGTCCGGCTTCGACCGCCACACGGCGAGTGCGAGCCTCGCCAGTTCACAACTGCCAGGGTGCTCGGCCTCCCCGGCAACGAGCGAGTGGTTGCACGAACTCTCCAAGGGCACCGGCAGGATGATCACGCAGATGTCGTCCGGATGCTTGGCCACCAGCGATTCGAGATACCCGCGCATTTTCTGACAGGCAGGGCAGGAATAATCGAAATACTCGACGAGCACCCGCAGCGCGTCCGTCCGGCCCAGATGCGGCATCGCGGAGACATCATAAACTTTCCGCCCGTCGTCGAATTCGGCCTTGCGACCGTTTCCGCGGGCGTGAATCGCGGCTGGCAGTGACGCGGACGGACCGGTGACATTGTCGATGCGATGGGTCACCGGCAGCGGCCCGAAAAACCCCGCCACGCCGAGTCCCAGCAACGCCGCCATGGCGAAGGTGGCCGCAGTTTTCAGGAACGTTCCGTCCCGCCGATGACGGAGGAATCCCAGCACCGCGACGGAAACACCCATCCCATGAGCAGCCATGCACCACGGGCAAAACCGCCCGATCACGGCTGCCTGGACAAAGATGAACCATGTGGCCGCGCCAACCAGCAGTCCCAAACAGGGAGCCAGCAGCCGACGATAGCGAGTGGCAATCAACACGCCGGCATAGACCAACAAGCCGAACACAGTGACCGGAATCCCGAACACCTGGGACCAGCGCGAACCGAGGACGTCCTCACACGCGCTGCCACATCCCGCAAGTCCGCCGCCGGATATGCGCCGAAACAACAACAGCGCGTTGATCGCGAAACCGGCCAGGGCGAGGATGAAAATCCCGCGATCCAGCCATTTCCCATGCCGGTTCATGGCGGGGAAAGCTCTGCCTTCAATCTCATGAAGCGCTGTGGCGCACCGGAACCGAGCGGTGTGAGATCCCGCACCACCAGCGCCGCCGGACTGCTAGAAACGACTTCGGTGGCAGTCGGCCCCGAAGCCCAATTTGAGAGATCGGATGAAACCTGAGTCGTTAGAATCGCCGGATGATCGATCCGGCGCGGAATGGTGATTTCCAGGAAGTTCTGCGAGGCGCCAGCGACGATTCCCACCGCCGTGGCAGCCGGTGCACCGGCCTGCTTGGGTGGGGTGCCCATGACATACTCCATCAGATTCGAAAGGCCGTCGTGATCCGGATCGTCATTTGGCCCGCTGAGAGGCTCGCCGACCAATTCGGCATCGCACCAATCCTGCCAGAGGGTAGGCGGCGAAGCGGCGGTCACGGCGGCGGATTTCATCAAAAACGGGCTACCATCGGCATCGATGCTGCCGACGATCGCGGTAGCGTTGGCGGCATTCCAATCCAGCCCGAACGGACTGGGCGGAAAAGCAGGTGCAGGCCACTTCCATGTGGAGTTGCGGAAAAGAATCCACTCGGACGAAGACGTGCCGCCTTGGAACCCCCAAATGTAAGCGGCCGTGCCGACGGTGAACGGCGCCGTGTTATCCTCCACGGTGAGTTCGCCATCGAAGCGTTGGTTAGGACCGTTATAGGCCACGCGTTGGGCGGGCACCCAGTTGGCCGCCCATTGGGCCGTATTTGCCGCAGTGGGCACGAAGTTTCCACTGAAAACGCCCAACTCAAAACTGAACCCGGCACTCATCGGCACGCCAGCGCCGGTCAGATTCGTAGACCCGGCCACGCTGTACCAGGCGATCTTCTCCGCGCGGCACTCCGTCCCGGCGAGCCAGGAAACGAAGCACAGGAGCAGGCAGATCCGTTCCATTAGATTCCTGTGCGGCGGCGACGGAGTGCGACGGCCATACCGCCAATCGCCAGCAGCAATGAACTGGAAGCCTCGGGGACGACGAATGTTTGCAGGGTGTAGGGGCCGGTGACGGTATAGAGTCCCGCTCCCTGCATTTCTCCCTGTTTGCCATAAACCGGAGTGTCGCCAGCCGGTTTCAAATCGCTGACCGACCACTCGAGAACCCGGGTGTCGCAACAATCATCCGCCGGTTTCTCAGGCAGCACCCAGTCGGTACTTCTGCCCAGAAACCACTCAGCGCCAGCTTCGGAAGTTCCCGGTTTTTGAATCCAGATGTAGGCCTCTTCATTCGAAAAATCCACTCCCAGCGAGGCAAATGGACTGTCGCTGCTGCCGGTGGAATCCATGGTTGCGGACGAGGTGAAGTACCCGTCTTCCGCGTTGTATGCGGCCTGATCGAAAACCTTCCAGTGGCTGGACCAATCCCCCATGTTCGAGAAATCAGGTTTAAACTGAACGCCCAACACGCTTTCAAAATATCCCAATTGAATGGCGAAGGTCTCGTTGAGCGGAATTCCAAAACTATCGCGGATCACGCTGTCAACCGGAGAGCCCCAGTTGATTTGAACCGCAGAAGCGGAAGTGGCCAAAGCAATCGCCGCCGGCAAGATAAGCAGAATTTTTCGCAGTTTCATAAACGCTGGTCTATTAAGATGGGGGGTTCGGCGGTTAGGGATTCCAAGGACTTGGAATGGAGTAGGCAGGCATGTCGTTTTTCACCCGAAGGAAGACGCTGGAGTCGCCCAGCAGGAGTCGCGCCGCATCCCGGGAAGCCAGGGAGGCGTCGCCCACCTTCACCCATTTGATTTGGGCGGGGAACACCGTGTCGCGATAGAGGAGATAGTAGGTATCGTAACCGCTGGTTCCGGGCGCCGCATCGCCCTTCCAGATGAAGAACGAGTCGGCCGTCTTGAAATCACGGCTGCCGAAGAATCCGGCGGCAAGGCTGATCTGGCGGCTGCCGGTGCCGGTGGCGGACTGGTCCAGCGGATAGCCGCCGCCTGTCAGGCTCGTGCCGGCGGGGAGCGGGTTGATGAAGGTGTTTTTCCGCACGTCCCCGTAAGCGAGGATCGCGGTCGCAGTGTTGCGCCTGAGGACAAAAGTTCCCTGGCCGGGGGGGAGCACGGTTGCAGCTTGGTCGGCCATGGTGCCGTCCCCGCCTTTCACCCATTTCGGCGAGCCGCCATTGTCATAGAGCCAATAGGTCGTCCAAGCCCCGTCGGCAAAGGTTTGCACCTGATCGGCGAGAGTGTGGGTGCCCGCGGCGAAGAAGCCGGTGACAGGGAATTGTTCGCCCAGCGTCCAATGGCGGCGGATCACGACATGGTCACCTGCCAGAGTGGCGGGCAACGCGCCGGCGAGCGTGTTGAACGGTGGTGTGACCGCTGCCAGATCGGTGTCAGTGGCCAAGGTCACCACGTTGCCGCTGGCCGAAACCACATCGAAGCGGTGGCCTTCGTTGTCGCCGGAGGTGACTTCGAGGAAATAGGCCGCTCCGGGTGTGAGTAAGGTGCCGAGGTCCACCGTACCAGCGCTGGTGGTGAACGTCAGCGTTTGACCGACGACAGCGCTAACCGTTCCGGTGAAGTCGGCGCAGTGCAGATACGGATTGTTATAGGTGCGGCAGCAGATTCCCAACGCCGTTTCGGTCCAGCCCGTCACTTGGGTGTAGGAGGTGTGGTCGGTTCCGGTGGGAGGGACCTCATCGAGTTCGGCACGGATCCGGACGAAGCCTTTTCCGGCGGTGAGGCCGGTAAGGGTTTCGAGATCGTTGATGGTGACGGATTCGATACAGTTGCCTTCCTCCACCACGGTGATCATGGCGGGGGTGAGGAGGATGGTGGTCCAGGTGGTGGTGGCACCCAGGGTGGAGGCGTATTGGAGGGAGTAGACGACGTTTTGCGTAGCTCCTTCCGGACGGGTGAAGACCGCCTCGATGGTGCCCGGATTCGTGGACGACGGACGGATGCAATAGGGATCCCCCGCCCCGCTGGTGGCGGGCATATTGAAGGCGAATTCGACGAGGTTGTCGTAGTCGTCGCCATCCGGGTTATCGCCGGACTGGTTTTGGCCGCCAAGCGGATTGAGGAGTTTCCATTCATCCCAGGTGCCTTGGCAGTTGAAGGCGAAGTCGATGGTCGCGTCGTTTTCACCGGCGGAAATGGTGATGACCGGGCTGGTCACCGGACCGCCGATGACGGATTGGATGCCATTGTTGTCGTTGTCGATCTGGTTGTCGCCGGTGTTGTTGACGTCACTCAAGCCGGGGCTGGCGGCCGGCGGCACGGGTAGATAGATTTTATAGTCGCCGGGCACCACGTTGGCGAAACCGTAGATGCCGCTTCCGTTAGTCACCGTCGAGGCAACGGGAGCGTCCACTCCCGGTGTCTGGGAAGAGCCGTAGAGGCTTACCGTAATTCCGGACAGGCCAGGTTCGCCGGAATCGACGAGGCCGTTGTGATTTTCATCCAACCAGACCAAATTGCCGATAGTGCCAAGATAGCCGTCATCGAGGAAATTGCGGGCGGTGACGTCGGCGTTGACGAGAGCCACTGCGATTTGATTGTCGGTGGGGGAACCTTGAGCATCCCAGTCGTCGGTGGCTCCCGCAGGATTGATTTCCTGCACGATGTAGTTGCCGACGGGCAAGGCGCTGAAGCTGTAGGCACCCGATGCGTTGGTGACGGTGGAGCTCAGCTCGGAATCGCCATCGCTGACGACGCCGTTCGCATCGCGGTCGAAGAAGAGCTTGACGGTGACCGAAGCGATCGGAGCGTCACCCGCACCGATGACATTGTCATTGCTGGGGGCGTCGTCGTAAACCGTTCCGCTGATGGAGTAGACCGGCGGCATGGTGTCGAGGAAATCGCGGCCCGTGACATTGGTGCCGGTCATGACCACCGCGATGCGGTCGTCGTTGGCGCCGTAGACATCCGCGGTGCTGGTGCTGCCGGGGGAATTGATTTCAACCACTGTGTATTTGCCCGTCGGCACGCTGGTGAACAGGTAGTTGCCGGTTCCGCCGGTGTAGGTCTCGGACACCTGCTCGCCGTCGGCGGGGTTGCCGTCGCCGTTCGGGTCGGTCCAAAGCTGGATTTTGATACCTGGCGCGCCGCTGTCTGGATCGCTGAAGTTGCCGTTGGCATTCGTGTCGTAGCGCACTTGGCCGGAGATGTTGGCCCGCAGCGGAGCGTAGCCGAAGTCGGCGGTGAGATGCGATTCGCTGGCAACCACGGTGACCGAGGTGACGTTGGCGGTGCCGGTGCCATTTTCATCGTAGCTTGGATTGAAGCCGGCCGGAGGAGTGACGGTGACCGTGTAGGTGCCTGCGGCGAGTCCTTGGAAGCGATAATAACCGAGGGGATCGATCACGCCGTCGCCGTCGACATCCGTCAGGCCGGTGCCGGTGGTTTGAGTGCCGACAATCGTGTTGCTGTTGTTGCGCAGGACGACGGTGAGCCCACCGAAGCCGTCCTCGCTGGCATCCAGCGCGCCGTTGGCGTTCGCGTCGTTCCAGACCAGATCGCCGATGGAGGCTCCGACCGGTTTCTCGATCAGGTAGTCTTCCACTTCGCCATCGGTGGCCACGCCGGTGTAGCTGAAGAGCGGATAGTCGGGTTCGGCGGTGAAGATGCGGAAGCGGGAGAGCCAGCTTTCCGATGCGGCACCGATCGTGCCAGCGGGGATGTCGAAGCTCACGGTGGTGGTTCCGGTGGTGACCGCGCGACTCACCACGAATTCGCCGGGATCGAGGAAATCACCGTCATGGTTCCAGTCGATCCAGCCGACCAGCCAGCCGCTGCCGGTGACATTGGCTTGGATGGAACCGCCATTGGTGCCGTTGACCCAGGTGGCCACGGAAAGCGGAGTGATGCCGGACTCGTCGTCACTGCCGAGCGAATCGTCGCCATTGGCAAGCGAGCTCGGGACGCCGTTGGTGTCGGCATCCGGGGCGGTGCCGAGATAAACCGTGGAACCGCCGCCGGGAATGATGTGCCGCGCGCCGTCCTGGCCGAGGGTGGTCATGCCGTAGCTGAGCGGCAGATCGCCGTAGTCGTAGTTCAGATTGGAAAGGAAGGTGAAGTCCACGTTGGTCACGTTGCTGGAGGCCACGGTGAGCGTCTGGATGACTGTGGTGCCGCTCGACGAATCCACCGAGCTGACGGCCGGATTGTTCGCCGCAGTGGTGGTGAGGGTGGAATTCAGCAAGGCCGGAGTGGTGGTACCGATGATCACCCGGTAGGTGCCACCCGGCAGGCCGCTGAAACTGTAGTTGCCGTGCGCATCCGTGGTGGTGGTGCCGAGGAAATTGCCGCCGGTGGTGTAGAGGTAAACCGTGATGCCGGAGAGTTCGATTTCATCGAGCGGCCCCGCGTCTTGATCGACGCCATCGTCGTAGAAGTCATCCACGTCGTCGGCCGTGCCGACGACCCGCGTGTCGTGAGTGGCGACCGTGCCGGAAATCGAATAGCTGCCGTTGAGCTTGTAACCGAAGTCGATGCCTAGGTTTCCTGCGGCGAGGTTCACGACGCCGTTGGTGAGAACAAACGATGCCGAGGAGTCAACGGCGCCCTGCGCGTCGTAGGTGGGCAAAGTGCCGTTGAGGGCGGTTCCGGTGGCGGTCACCGTCCAAGTCACAGTATTGGCGAGGTTCGCGTAGCTCCAGTGGCCGTCGGAATCCGTGGTCGTGGTGAACGAGCCGCCGCCGCTGCTGGTGAGTGTGATGGTGACATTGGCGATGCCGGGTTCGCCAGCGTCCTGGACGCCGTCCTGATCAAGATCGAGCCAGACGAAATCGCCGACCGAACCGGGCGGCTTGTAGCCGAAGTCCGCGCCAGTGTAGTTGCCTCCCAACGAGACGATGACCAGCGAGTCGGCGTTGTCCCCGGCTGGCAGCAACGGGTAGGTATTATCGAGAACAGGCACGCCGTCGCGGTCGGGATCGGCCGTCAGTGGGATCGGTTGACCGCTGACTTGGGGCAGCGTGGTGGTGAGGACTTTGACGAAATAGGTGCCGGCGGCGAGGTTGGTGAACTGGTAGTAGCCAACCGGAATGGTGCTGCTGCCGACGGACGTGGTGGTCGTGGCGATGGGCGTGGGTGAATCCGCCACACCGTCCTGGTTGGCATCGAGGAAGAGCTGCACGGTCACGTTCGGGATGCCGGTTTCCGAAACATCCTGAGTGGCGTTGCCGTTGGCGTCGAAGAAGACCATGTCGCCAATGGTGGCCCCTGCAGCGAAGCCGAAGTCGGCCAACAAGTAGGTCTGACCCGTGGTGAGAGTCACGCTCTGCGGATCGGCCGTGGTGAGGCGGTATTTGTTGCCGTTAGCATCGCTCGGGATGCTGGCGGAAGCTTGATCGACATCGACAAGGTATTTCCCGGCGGCGAGGCCGGAGAAGAGGTAGCTGCCCGACGAGTTGGTAGTGGCGGTGGCGATGACGGCGTCGGCGGCATCGACCACGTTGTTATTGTTGGCGTCCTCGTAGAGAGTGACCAGCACGTTGGCGATTCCCGTTTCGATGCTGTCCTTGACGCCGTCGCCATCGGCATCGAGGAAGACGGTGTCGCCGATGCTCGCGGTGCCCTGCGGCTTGTAGCCGAAGTCCGCGGTGGTGATGTTGGTGGAGACGAGAGTGACGACCGCCTGGTTGTCGCGGGTGCCGTCGTAGTCCTGGGTTTGGAAGACGTTGGCGGGGAACTGCGGATCGCCGGTGTTGACCACCACGATGTAGGAGTTGGCGGCAAGTCCGGTGAAACTGTAGGCACCGTTTGCATCAGTGACGGCGGTTGCCCGCAGGGCATCCGTCGCCGGATCGATCAAGCCGTCGCCGTTGACGTCGCGGTAGAGGAATACGTCGACATTGGGGATGCCTTCATCGACCCCGGCGTCCTGGCTGCCGTTGCCATTCCAATCGACATAGACCGTGTCGCCGATGGACAAGCTGCCGGAAGAGCGGTAGGCGAAATCCTTGTTGGGATAGCGAGTGCCCAGCGCCACCGTGAAGGTGGTGGTGCTGTTCAAGACTCCGTCCGGATCCAGCGTCTGGGTGCTGCCGGCGGGCGGCGAGGTAACGGTCACCGTGTAGCTTCCCGCAGTGGTCAGGTTGGTGAACTCGTAGTAGCCGTTGGCATCCGTCGTGGTGGTCTTGGAAGCCGCTCCACTGAGGGTCATGGTCTGTCCCACGAGAGCGATTTCCCCGGTATCCTGCACACCGTTGGCGTTGGTATCGTTGAAAAGCTTGCCGGAAATGATGCTGGCCACGTTCGAATCGAAACCGAAGTCCTGGACTAGGTTCGAGTCGTTGGTCGTGAGCGAGTCGGCGTTGTTAAGGATGATATTCGGCCCGACCACGGCAGTTGGGCTTGCAGCGGTCCCGCCCCCCGTGGGAGTGGAGGTCGTGGTGAAGGTCGTCCAAGGCAGGGAGAACGCGGCGTCGGCGGAGTCGGTGACGATCCGGACGCGGTAGGTGCCGTCGGCCAGGCCGGTGAAAAGATAAGCTCCGGAGCTATCCGTGAACGTCGCGCCGGTGCCCAAGACATAGGAGCCGCTGACCAACTGATCGAGATAGACCAGCACCCGCGGCAGAGCCACGTCCCCGGCGTCGAAAGAGCCGTTGGCGTTGACGTCCCAGAACACAAAGTCGCCGATCGAGCCCTTGGGCTGGATGGTGATCGAGGCTTGGCTCGAATCGTCGGCGGTTCGGCGGCCGGAGACGAAATACGCGTTGGTCGCGCTGGCCGTATTGATGGTTGAGATTGTGTCGCGCTGGCCGATGGGCGCGGCGACATCGCCGGGACTGAGCGCGCGGAAGGTCACCGCGATTGACCGGCGGGCGCCGGGATTCAAAGGACCGAGATTGTTCCAATCGAGGGTCGCCGCAGTCGGGATGGCGGTGGAGGAGGAACTCGGGGCGACGGTCGCGGAGACATACTGCAGCTTGGTGCTGTCGTAGGTGTCGCGCAACGGCAAGGGAGAGATCGAGCTGGGGCCGTATGTTCCGGACGGGGTGCCCGCCGCGGTGACCCGCACTCCCACACTGTCTAGGTAAAACAGACTATCGTCGGAATTGCTGACTTTAGCGGCTTTCAAATCCACCACCAGCGACTGGACCTGAGCGATCGTCCAAGTGCCGGCCACTTTCGAAGTGATGTTGACCACGACATCCTGGGGAACCCCCACCAGGTTATTCAAAGCGGCGGTGGTGAAAGGAGCCACGCCCCCGACGGTGAACACCGCCGGCGTGACACCGGAAACTCCGAGCGACAAATCAATGCCATCGTTCACAAAGGGCTTCGTGGTGTAGCAATGCAGCAAAAGTTCCACCTTGGAGATGGTCCCGGTGTTCGCGTTCAAGGTGAACGCGCCGGTCGTGGTGAGCTGGTCCGCGTTGGCCCGCCAGTCGAGCGAGCCGTAAGTGCCGTTCGGTGAACCGACGATGTTGGCCGGGAGTTCCGGGGTGTTTTTGGAAGTGGCTCCCGCGGCATAGACCGTTTGGGTCGCTGGAGCTGCGGCGGGCACCGGCGAGGCGTAGTTTTCAAGATCGATGTTGAAGGTGACCAAGTCGCCGTCCGCATAAGTCGAAGGACTGACGCTTTTCACGATTTCCAGGGCAGGAATGAAAGGCCAGTCCAAGGTGAGCAGGTTCACGGCGGTCGAGCTGGCGTGGAGCGGATCCAAACTGGCCGCTTTGGACGCGAGCACCGAGAGCGGAAGGGTGTAGCCGGTGGTGATATCGCTGTCATTAATGTCCACCACCGCCACGTAGTTGCCGTCGAGCAGGCTGGAGAACAAGTAGGCGCCGCTGGCGTTGGTCAGAGTGGTGGCGTAGAGCGGCTCGCCGGCATCCACGACGCCGTTGCCGTTAGTGTCGGAGTAGAGCGACACGGTGACATTGGCCAGGCCGACTTCCGCGCCGTCCTTGACCAAGTTGCGGTTGTCGTCCTTCCAGACGAGGTCGCCGATGGAATTGTTGCCTGCAAGCAGGGTATTGACCGAGTCGGTGGCCAGCGTGCCGGTCGGGCCGACCTTGATCACCGCGGTGTTGTCGATGGACATCGACGGATAGCTCAGCGGCACGTTGGCTTGGAAACCGACGGTCGCGGTGGCTCCGGCGGCGAGCGGCGAGCCGAGCGTCCAGCGGATGCGCGTCACGCTGGCGGCCGCGGGTTCGGTGGTGACCCAGGTGGCCCCGCTGTCGGTGGACCACGAGACATTGACGGTATTTCCGGGAGCGGAGTTGGCGGCGGTGGCGCTGGCGGCCACATACACCAGGCCGCTCGGGATCGAGTCCTCGAAGATAAATGGCAAGCTTTGGGAAATGATGCCGATTTCCGAAGTGCCGGTGTTCGTCGCGACGAGGGTGTAGGTCGCGTTGTTGCCCGCCGTGACGAGAGCCGGACCGGTTTTATCGAAAGCCACCGACGGCGGAACGGAGGTCAACGCCACGCCGGACGCACCGTAGTCGCCGTTGAACTTTTCGTTGTCGTAGCCCGATGCGACTTCCTGATAGGGCGACATGGCGGCCGTGCGACCATTCGACAAGGGCATGAACTCATAGAACACCAGGCCCACCGCGCCGGTGTTGTTAGCGGGAAGATTTTCGAAATAAAGCCGGTCCTCGAACGGGATGAGCTGTTCGGTGCCGTCGTTGAGCTTGACGATTACCAGGCCGTAGCACTTCACCAGGCGCATGCCGAGCGGGTCATATTTGGTCGGATCGCCGACGGGTTGCAACCAGGCGTTGCGGTCCGGAATGCCGTCGCCGTTGTTGTCAAAGCCGGCACCCACGTTGCCGAGGTCGTACCAGATGCCTTCCAACTGGGTGGCGATCCCGCTCCTTGGCGTGGTGGTGTCCGGCCTCCAGCCGAGGGTCTGCTCGATGGCGTCGAGGTATTTGTCGGGAACCTTGCTGGTCGTGTTCGGCCAGATCTTGTTGGCCATCGCGGAAATTTCGTTGCGCATCGTGACCTTGGTGGTCTGGTCCACGCGGCGCGTCGTGGCTCCCTCGTGGGCGGTCGCCCAGACGTCATAATTCAACCACAGGTCGTCGCTCGTGACCGGCGCGGCCCCAGCCACGCTGTTTCCCGACGGGTCCTTCAACGGATAAGTGACGAAAAAATACTGCACCACGCTCTCGCCGGGAGCGAGACTGGGAATGGTGCGAACGGCGTCCACCGCGCCGCCTGGCATTTGCAGCGCGAAGGTGCCGGAATAACCCGAGGATCCGCTCACCGTCACCGTCCGCGACGGGAAGGTGCCGGGGGTCCCGCTGCTCGTCAAAGGGTTGATCAGATCACCGATGTTGACCGTGACATTGGTGAGTGTCGTGGCCCCGGTGTTGCGGATCTTCACCCCGAGATGGGCGGCGGAGGGGCTATAGGAGGCCGGTGTCTCCACGTTGGAATCGACCACGAAATTGTAGGCGGTGATGACTTCCATTTTCAGCGCGCCATCTTCCGTGGCCGCCTGAATGGACTCAGCGCCCGCAACAAACAGGGCGGCCATCAAAAAACCACACCATGCAAAAAGTGAAAAACCGGGGGATTTGGAAAAGGATACACGTTTCATGTAATTGAAAATCAAGCTACTACCGGGGAGTGAGAGGGGAGAAAGAAGTGGATCGCATCGAACCGAGGCCAAGCCCCAGGTCGATGGTGAGGTTTAAATATCAAGACGTCTAAATTGCGCCGTTTTCACATTCATGGTTCAAACCGCTTCTGGAAACGGAAAGAAAATGAACGTTAGAAGCCACCAAAACAGAGGTGGACACAGGGCAAGACGCCAGTGACAGGGCACGGATAAACCGGTGGATGGAAACAACTCGGGGGATCATATTCTTCGGGGGTGGAGAATCACCGGAAGGATCGCAGCATGCTCGTTTCGAGCACAAGTTGATCTCCGGCTGGGGCTGGTTATCAATCGAGCTTAATAATCTCAAGACTTTTCATAAAATAATGAAAATTTCACAAAATGTTTCCGATGCCTCCTAACATAGCCAACATCGGAACCACCCTTATCCAATAAGCTAAAAAGGGAAATGGAACATCCATTCGCCCGGCGATGGCTTGGGCTGGGTGCTCTCCCGGTTCATGGGAGTGAAGCTTTCAAACGAATGAAACGTTTCGGGTTCGCTGGATTGAATGGCACCAGGTCCCGCACGACCAAAGCGGCGGCGCTATCTTCGACGACCACTGTATTGGACGCTCCCGAATTCCAGTCGATCATATCAGACGAAACCTCCACCGTCAGCGACGCAGGATGATCGATACGCCTGGGAACCGTGATTTGCAGATATCGTTGCCCGCTGACATCCACTAACACAACCGGCGTAGCAATGGTCGCCCCCGGAGACTTCGGATCTGTGCCGAAAACAAATTCCATGAGATTTAAAATACCATCCCGATCGGGATCCTGATCCGGACCATTCAAAGGTTCACCCGATAGATTCTCGGCCTGCCACTGTTCCCAAGTCGTGAGGGGACCCGGGAGGAAATAGCCATCTGTGCCGCCATTGGTGCTGACCATTGAAACTGCGGTGAAGGTGGTCGGATCGCTTCCTTCGGTCCGGGTGCAACCAGCCGGATATTGGGGATCGCATTCCTGAACGTCTGCGGTGGTGCTGCCGGGAACCACGTTGGCGGACCAGTTTCCGCTGGCGTTGGTGATGACGGTTTGCGCGTTGCCGAGGCTGTCCGTGATCAGGACATCGACACTTGCAAGATCCGGCTCACCGCTGTCCTGAGTGCCGTTTTTGTTGGTATCGATGTAGAGATGGCCGGCGATCGGTGAATTTCCCTGATAGCCAAAGTTGGTGGTCGTATTGCTCTCGCTGGCGGTGAGAGTGACATCGGTCCTGCCGTTTTTCGTAACGTCCGGATCACCCGTGTTCGTCACACCGGCAGGCAGCGTCGCAGCATCAACGACCACGGTATAGGTTCCGGCAATCAGCCCGCTGATCAGATAGGCACCATTGGAGTCGGTGGTCGCGAACTGCTCATTGCTTTGACGGATGTCGTCCGCATTGAGATCGATGAATACCACGACTCCCGCAATTCCTGAATCGGTGGTGGCTTTCGTCCCGTCACCGTTGAAGTCGTTGTAAATCGTAGAGCCGATGGAAGCATTTCCGATGTAGCCGAAGTCCACGTCGGTGCGGGCCTGAGCCGCAGCCAGAACCACACTCGTCTTGTTAGCCGTGGCGATGCCGTTGAGATCATAGGTTGGAGAAACGCCTGCTGGCAGACTCGTGGTATCGACGGCCACGGTCCAGGTGGAGTCGGGCAGATTCCGGATGATGTAATATCCACTCGAATCAGTGATGGCGAAGGGTTCGTTCGTATCGGCTGTGCCGTTGTTATTCTGGTCCACGAACACTTTCACGCCGGATATCCTGCGGTCGGTGGCGTCCAATACGCCATCGCCATTGACATCAAGCCAGACCGTATCGCTAACGGATGAAGTGCCGCGATAGCCGAAGTTCGCCGTGGTGTTGTCGAGGGCGGCGCGGGTGAGCGTGATCGAAGTTTGGCCATTTTTCACCGCATCCGGGTCCGCCACGATGGTGGTCAATCCAGCGGGCAATGTGGCAGAATCCACCTTGATATTATAGGTCGAGCCGGTAAGCGCGACGGGCAGGTTGTAGATCGAGTAGGCACCGTAGTAATCGGTGATACCGAATGGCTCACCCACCTCGCGGGTGCCGTTGCCATTTGTGTCCGAATAAACATAAACATTCTGAATCCCTTCCCCGCTGTCAAAGACACCGTTGTTATTCATATCCTTGAAGATCGTGGTGCCGATGGAACCCCCGATGGTTTGGACACTGGCAGAGCTGACGGAGGGCGGCACCGAATTTCCGCTCGCATCGACAGCGTAGGAAACATCGGCGGTGTTGGTCGTGGGATTGGAAGTCCCTTTGACAGTCATCGTCACATCGATGGACTTTGACGCCGCTGCCGCGATGGGGCCAATGTTGTTCCAAAGCAGCGAACCGGTGCCGACCGAATCCGGCGCGGTGGTGGCGGAAACATAAGTGAGCGCGCCGCCGCTGTAGTTGTCAGATAGAGGAACGGTGGTGAGGATGGTGCTGCCGGAGTTCTGGACGACGATGCGCCACACAACGGTATCGCCGATGTAAACAGGCCCCGCGGCCGGAGTGAGCAGGGTCTTCGTCACTGTCACGCCGGGTTTTTCAATCGTCACGCTTGCAGTTGACGGACCGGCGCTGGCGGTTCCGGTGACGGACGCGGAGCTGTTGACCGTGGCGCCCGCTGCGAGAGCGGTGAAATTGACCGTGATCGAAACGCTCTGCCCGGCTGTCAGCGGCCCGACATTCGTCCAGCTCAAGGTGCCGCTGCCGGTGGTGGTCGGAGTAATACTCGCGCTGGCGAACTGGAGATTCGCCGCCGGGAAGGTATCGCTGAGCCCGACTGTTGCCAGAGTGACCGTGCCCGGGTTGGTGACCGTGATGTTATAGGAAACCGTGCCGCCGACGAGCGCCTTGCCGTTGATCGGAGAAATCAGGTTCTGGAACACGCTGGCCACCGCCGAGGGCGAGGGGGAGGAAATGATGGCGGACGCGCTTGATGTATCGGAAGCATCGGTCGGATCAATATAGTTGGCGACGAGCGTGGCCCCGGCGACGACGTTAAGGGCGTTGTTCGCCTGAGTCACCCCGCTGGTGTTGGTGGTAACAGCGGAACTGCGGAAGATGCCGGTGTTTACGCCAGTTTCCGTGAGCGTGATCGTTTCACGGTCGCTGTTGCTGGTGGTGACCACGGCGGTGACGGTTTCCGCAACGGCGGCATTTGTATTCTGGTCGCGATCCACGACCTGGACATAGACCGGTCCGCTGGTGGTGTAGCTCGAAACCACATTTCCGCTAGAGTCGGTGAATGTGGTGGTGCTCGGCGTACCGAGGTCGAGCGAGGTGACCTGCAACGGTAGCGAGGAGACTGCGTTAATGCCTTCAGTCCCCTCTTTCGCCTTGGCTTGGACGGTGTAGCCGCCGTCGCTGGGACCAGTGAGCCAGGAGTATTCGAACGTCTTCGTGCTTGTGGTGCTGGCGACCGCGGTTGTCAGATTTACCGTGCTCGTCGCATTCGCAGGATCGGTAATGCTGAGATCGAGGCCGGTGATATCATAGGCACCGAACGGATCGCTGGCGGTCGCGCGGGCATAGACACGCTGTCCGTTAGTGACATTGGTGACGAGGCTGCCAGCCGGGTAAGCGGCATCATAAAGACCGAAGCTGTTGATCGCGATCACTGTCATCGTCGGCAGGTTGACCACTGAGGGTTTCGTGCTGCTGTCGTAATCGACCGTGAAAGTCACACCGGATTGGGTGTTTGAAAGATCGAGGGTCACCGTGTCTCCGACGGCGAAATCGACAGGGCCAGACAAGGCAGGGAACGTAAAGGAAAGCAGCCCTCCGCTGGCGGAAACGCCACTACTGGTGGCGAAGGTGGTTGCGCCCTTTTTCAAGGTGGCGGTGATGCTCGGGCTGGCCGGCATCGAACCGCTGGCCACCGTGTAATAGACACTTGCGGAAGGAACTGCGCCTGAAGGCATGGTGAAGGCGGTGGCGAAGGCCGGGACCTGCGTGAAACTTGCCGTGCTTCCCCCGGCAGATGCTGGTTTGATCGAAACGGCAACTCCTGCGGGTTGCTGTTTGGGACCAGTCCACGACCACGACAGCGTGGCTGAGGCCACCCCCGCCCTGGAACTAACCGCGCCATTCAGATAGATCGCCGGTTTCATGCTCTCCAGTATCGTTTGCCCACCGCCCGCCGCCGGGGTGGGAGCGGTATTGTTGCCGTCGCCATCGAGGGCAAAGCTATCAACAATCAGCTCGTCGGCGCCCGAGCTTACTGTGGCGCTGTATGCATTGGATTTTCCGCTGCCACCGGTGACGGAGGCACCAAGCGGATTGGACTGATCAACGCCGGTATAGGTGATTACCGTGGCGGTCACCGGATTCGAGGTGCTCAGCGACACCACCGCGCTGGAGGTTCCCGACGGAGGATTGGCGAGCTTCCAGATTTCCGAGCGCACGGTGTTTCCGTTGGAAATTGCATTTACCAGACTCAATGACTGCCCACCATAGCTGATACTGTTAACACTTGGTAATGTCCCTGAGGAAACGCCGGTCGTCACCATCACCAACATGAGCCGGTTGCTGCCGCTCCCCGTGGTGTGACTGATGGAAAGACTGTTGGTGCCCGCACTCGATCCGATGCTCCGGGCATCCTGAGCGATGGTTTGCGTGCCGCTGCTCAGAGCAGCCGTGCTGGCAGTGGTGACGTCTGCCGCAGCGACCGGATCGACACGGTCAAGGGCGAGAGTATCCGTCAGATAGAGTTTGTTCGTTTGTGTCGCGGTCTGGATCACCGCGTTGGCGGTGTAAGTACCGCCGAAAAGGGTGTTCACAAAAGTGGTGAGGATAGTGTCCCCCTGAAGCGCGTAAAGCGTGCCGTCCTGCTGGGTGAGCCCGACGGAGATGGAGGATGGGAGCGCGGATGTGTTGCGGAAAACACCGGTGCTCAGCCCGGTTTCCGTCAGGGTGATGAGCTCTTGGTCCCCGGTGATCGTGTTGGTCACGGTGACGGTGATCGTTTCAGCGACAGCGGAATTCGTGTTGAGGTCAGCGTTGGTGACCGTCACAGAGACATTGCCGTTCTGCGGATAGCTCGTCGTGGAGGTGCCGACGGAATCCGAAAAGGTGATCGTGGTGGAAGCGCTGCCGCCAGCAGGAATGATCGGCAACGTCGTGGTGGCCGACAGCGGAGCGGAAACCGAGCCTCCATTCGCGGTGGCGCGGTTGATGACGCTGGTTGCGCCGGGATTCACCGTCACTCGATAGGTCACATTCGTGAAACCGCCGGGAGGAATGGAAACGAGCGTAAATCCATTTTCATCCACCGGGAAAAGGCTGGAGGGCGAGACGTTGTCCGTGATGACGAGACCGTTGATCTTGGTCGAGCCGGGAACGTAGGTGCAGGTGGACGGCAGTGCGTCGAGGACAACGGTGTTGTCGAGATCGACCACGCCTTCGTTCGCCACACGCACGGTGTATTCAACCGTATCGCCGACGTCTGTTTTTCCATCGCTATTTACATCGATCACCAGCGAGGAAGTCTTGGAAAGGGCTGGTTGAGGGAAAGGAACAATGGTGGTTCCCATGTCTAGATAGGGAGCTCCGGGCCCTGCTTTTGAAGGATCCTCACCCCAAGCGGCGGCGATCTTCGCCCCATCGGTCGTGAAGATCCGGGCCTTGGTCATGTCCTTGTCGTTGGGATCGTAGATGGTCTTGGACTGAAGCTTGTTGACGGCATAGGAAACGTCATATTTCGCACCGTTCGGAGCCATGCTCGCCCCGAGAGTGAAGTCACCGGAATAATTCACGTACACGGTCGTGCTGGTGGCGGGAGTGATCCATATCGGGCTGCCGTTCTGGTCAGGCCCCGTGGGAGCGATCAAATCATCCGACCCGGGACCAAAGCCAATCACCACGCCGGTGGTCAAATAGCTTTCCGGAACCAGTGCGTAGCCCCAGTCGTGTGTCTGATTCGATCTTGCACCCGCACCACTGTCATTCGCACCCACGGCGTAAAAGGATTCGCCCCCAGCGGTGTAGAAGTGCCCACCGGAATTCATCGGCATTGCATATTGGGAATTCCCATTGGCCGCCACGTTGATCGTGCCGTTGCCAGTGGTGGTTTCGTAACTGACCGTGATCGGCGAAGGGTTGGGATTGTAGAGAAAAACGGTGTGCACCTCGGTGGAGAGGGTCGTGCCCACCGGCGAGAAATAACTGGAACCCCAAAGGCTGGTGGGCCGGATGGCAAATGTGCGGGACTCGTAAGTTGAACCGACATCCCCCGTCAACTCGTGGACCTGCACCGGTTTGGTCGAGGTCACGGTGGCACCGGCCATGACGCCGCCGTTCACCAACATCGATTCACCGAGGTTGATGACTTTGGTTTGATCGACCGTGCCATTCCCATCCACGTCCACCTGCACCGAGGTATTGTCCTGCGCGGCAATGATGTGCAGTGACGAGTATTCAAAATTCTGCACCGAGCCGGTCGTGATCCCGATCGGTATTTTATAAGAGGTGCCGTAGCGGCGCGTGTCGTAAACTTCGGTGGCGCTCGCAAGCACCGTGCCGGGAGCCACTCCCCACCCTGCCCGGGTCACAGCAATGGCAGCCGTACTACCGATGCGGTCACGGCCGTCATAGAACAACGTCCCAGCAGCCCGGGGAAGTGCGACGTTGTTGCTCAGTTTGACGGTGGCACCTGCCGGAAAAACATCGTTCGGATAACCGGGAGCCACACCGTTCGAAAGATTTCCATCTCCCCAAATCTGCGTAGTGGACTGAACGGGCGCGTTGAGATCCGCCTCATAGCCATCCTCCCACTGGTCATAACGAACGATCGTTCCCGCAGTTGGAATCACCATGGAAATGATCGTCTTCATCGAATTTCCGACCGGTGTCCCCGAAATATCGATGGCTTTCAGCGATGTTTGGAAATCAGCTTCCGGAAAGGGAATAAAGAACATCTGAACGTTGGGAGCCGCCCAAACGGAGGCAGACATACCGAAAAACGCCAGCGCAAGTACGCGAATAGACCGGGGGGTACATACAAATCGGGTGATCATAGTCTTCGGGGGTGAAAAACATCAGATGCCCACTTCGAGTGATTTAAAATCCGCTCGAATCAACCTCTGACGTCCCCCGAATATAATGAGAACCTAACCATCTCAAGGATTTTTGATAAAATGTTCTGAACGTTTTGCAGCCCTCGGACACCGCCTCAATGTACTTATTTTTATGCAAACCCGCCAACCGGGCCTCATTTCACCAATCATTCCTGGATCAAAAAGCGCTCAAACGACCCACTTCGGAAAGCACCGGGAAGAGCAACAACCCTTCAGGAAGCCGAAAACTATTTAAAAAACGGCAAAATCCCCTCTTCCACAGGCCAATTCTCTGCTTGTGAAATTTTTCACAAAGCACGCTTGCCCCGTCCGGGGTAGGTCGGCATATTCCCGCGCGACCACCGCCGGACGGGTCTTGCACAAACGTCCGGTGCCATCATTTAGCCATGAGCGACACACCTTCGGCGACTGCGGAAATCAAACTGCCCAAAGACCTTGCAGCTGAGAAAGGCATGGTAAACGTCCAGATTGATGGCGTTTGGCACCAATTTCCCAAAGGCACACGGATGATCGAGGCCTGCCGTCAGGCAAAAGTCATCGTCCCCCATTATTGTTACCATCCCAAGTTGTCCTCACCGGGCAATTGCCGGATGTGTCTCGTTCAAATGGGCATGCCTCCCCGTCCCGCTCCCGGTCAGGAACCTCAGCGCGACGAAAATGGCTTCGAAATCATCGGATGGATGCCGCGTCCGGTCATTGCCTGCGCGAATACCGTCGGTGAGAACATGGGAATCCGCACCAGCGGCGATCTGGTGGAAAAATGCCGCGAAGGCGTCATGGAATTTCTCCTGATCAATCACCCGCTCGACTGCCCGATCTGCGACCAAGCCGGCGAATGCCGCCTCCAGGAACAATCTGTCCAACACGGCCGCGGAGTTTCCCGCTTCGTGGACATGAAGGTGAAAAAGCCAAAAAATGTCGATATTGGCCCACGCATCCGCCTCGACGACGAACGCTGCATCATGTGCAGCCGCTGCATCCGTTTCATGGACGAGGTCGCCAGTGATCCGGTCCTCGGTTTCACCCAGCGCGGCACCCACACCACGCTGACCGTCCATCCGGGCCGCCTGCTGGATTCCAACTATTCTCTCAACACCGCAGATATCTGCCCCGTCGGAGCATTGACTTCCAACGACTTTCGTTTCCAGATGCGCGTTTGGTTCCTCAAGGAAACCCCGACGATCGACATCAATTGCGGCACTGGCACAAACATCACCGTTTGGGCTCGTGGCAATAAAATCCACCGGATCACGCCGCGCCAGAACGACGAAGTGAACTCCGCATGGATGCCGGATTCGCACCGTTTGAATTTCCACTATATAGATAGCGAAGCCCGACTGACCGAGCCCCTTGCCTGGAGCGCGAGTTCCGCCCCTTCGAAATTTGTCCCAATCACTTGGTCCACCGCCTTCACCGAGGCCGCCGCCCAGATCAAGGGTATTCCGGCCGCGCAGGTCGCCGTCATCGCTTCCGGCCGCATGACGAATGAGGAGCTTTTCCTCACCCGCGCCCTCGCTGCGGAAATCGGAACCAACCAACTCTCGCTCGTCCCACGTTTCGCCGAAGCGGATTCCCTGCTCGTCGCCTCGGATCGCAATCCGAACACCACGGGCGCAAAACTGGTTCTGGAAACCGAAGATCCTTACGCGAAGCTCGACTCGATCCGTGAAGGCGTCCGCTCGGGATCGATCAAAGCCCTGCTCATTTTCGGGGAAGACCTCATCACCGATGCAGCCTTCACCGCCGAGGACCTGAAAAAGCTCGATTTCTGCCTCCAATCCAGCGTCCTCGCCAATCCGACTGCGGAAATGGCTCAAATCGTTCTTCCCACCGCCGCCTTCGCCGAAAAGCGTGGCTCGATGGTCAATCTTTCCGGCCGACTCCAACGCCTCAACCGCGCGGTGGAACTGCCCGGCCAAGCCCGCGACGATTGGGAAATGCTCCGCGACCTCCTGCTTGCCATCTCCGGCGACAAGAACCAAGTCCATCACATCGAGGACGTGTTCAAGGTCCTCTCCGAAACCGTTCCTGCCTTCAACGGACTCACCCTTTCAAAAATCGGCCATCAAGGCACACCAATCGCTGAAACCGGATATCAGATCCCGCTTCTCGCCAACGAGCGCGCTCGCAAGGCCGCCGGACTGATCAACGGATAAAGTCGCTGCAACGAAACCACCTGTTGAAGGCGGCTCTTCCAAATAACTTTTAACACATAACTTTTAACTACACCCTCGATGCCGGACCTCCTCCTCCAGATCGCCATCATCATTGTCAAAATCGTGGTTCTCACCTTCGTGGTGGTCCTGCCGTTGGTTCCGGTTTCCGTCTATTTCGAGCGCCGCTTCTCGGCGGTCATTCAGGATCGGGTTGGACCCAACCGCGTTGGCATTCCGCTCACGTTGCTTGGATTCAAAAAGGACTTCCACATGTTCGGCCTCGTGCAACCGATGGCGGACGGTTTGAAACTTTTCCTCAAGGAAGACTTTACCCCGGAGCACGTTCGCAAGGCATTCTACTGGCTGGCTCCGGCTCTGACAGTGGTTCCCGCGCTGATCACGGTTTGTGTGGTTCCTTTCGGTTCCCCCCTCACGATCTTCGGCCACACCGAAAAGCTTGTCATCGCAGACCTCGATATCGGGCCGCTGTTCATCTTCTCCGTCGCTTCCCTATCGGTTTACGGCATCACGCTCGCGGGTTGGGCATCGAACTCGAAGTTTCCTTTCATCGGTGGCGTGCGTTCGACGGCGCAGATGATTTCCTACGAAATCGCCCTCGGTCTCTCGATCATCCCGGTGCTCATGTATTACGGTGATCTCAACCTCAGCAAGATCGTCCAATATCAAGCGGACAACGGCTGGCTGCTCCTCCCATTCTGGAAAAACGGCCAATTGTCGATTCCGGATATGAATACCATCCTGTTCTGGTTCCCGGCCGCCATCGCCTTCGTCATCTTCACCGTTTCCATCTTCGCGGAAACCAACCGGATGCCCTTCGACCTTCCCGAGTGCGAAACCGAACTCGTCGGCGGCTATCACACCGAATATTCCTCGATGAAATTCGCCATGTTCTTCATGGGCGAATATGCCGCCATGGTCATCGGCTCCGCGCTCATCATCACGCTCTTCCTCGGTGGCTGGTCGATGGGCTTCACTCTCGATGCGAAGATCGCCGATTGGAACATCGCCGGTATTGGCCTCGCAGGCCTGATCCACATCGGGGTTTTCCTGACAAAACTGATCTTCTTCATCCTATTCTTCATCCTCGTCCGCTGGACGGTGCCCCGGTTCCGTTATGACCAACTGATGAAACTCGGCTGGGTCGTGTTTTTCGAAGCCGCACTCATCAATGTTTTCCTCGCTGCCTTGATCCTGGCCGCACCTCAGCTCAAAGGAGTCATCATCGGCATCGGCAGCGTGCTCCTCGTCGTCCTCACCTTCGCCGTCATCTGGGTGGCGAAAGTTTCCGAAGAAACGCCGAAAGTCCTGCGGGCCTGATTTCAGATCTCAAATTTCACAATTTTCATCCACCATGGCCGTCGTCAAACTCCAACGCCCGAAGCTCAATTTCGGTGAGAAGATCTACTTTGGAGCTCTCATCAAGGGCTTCTTCCTCACCATGACCCACGCCGTGAAAACGCTGCGTGGCAAATCCGTCGGAGCCGACGAACTCGCTTCATCCGGCCTCGGCGTGACCATGCAGTTCCCGGAGCAACGCTGGGACGAACATCTCCCGGAATACTATCGCGGTGCCCCCACCCTCGTCACCGACGAACAAGGCCGCGAACGCTGCGTTTCCTGCCAGCTCTGCGAATTCATCTGCCCGCCGAAAGCGATCAAGATCACTCCGAGCGAAATCCCTTCCGACGATCCATGGGCCAAAGTTGAGAAGCGCCCTCTGGAATTCGAAATCGACATGATCCGCTGCATCTACTGCGGCATGTGCGAAGAAGTCTGCCCCGAGCAGGCCATCTATCTCCGCAAGGACTACCTCATCACCGGCCTCAAACGCGCCGACATGGTTCACGACAAAAAGAAACTCTACGAAATCGGCGGCACCCGCGTGGGCCTCGTCAACAAGTGGAACGAGTTGAAATGAAATCAATTTCCTCATCAATTATCGCACTTGTTGGCTCAAGTGGACTCATCGCGATGGCCCATATAATGGCGCTTCCACCTCAATATCCATATCGTTTGATCGCTGAAAAAGGCTGTTATTTTTTCGTACTAATCATTCTTGCGGGATTGGCTGGATGGCTGTTTTCGCTACGGAAAGGAAATTAATCTTATGCCTACCTATTTATTTTGGCTCTTCTCCACCGTCATGCTCATCGGTGGCACCGCTGTCATCGCTTTCCGCAATCCGGTTTCCAGCGCGCTCTCAGTAGTCACCTGCTTCGTTGGTCTCGCCGGTCTATTCATCGGCCTCAGCGCGTTCTTCGTCGGAGTCATCCAAATCCTCGTCTACACCGGCGCGGTGATGGTGCTTTTCCTGTTCATCATTATGCTGCTCGACCTCAAGGATGAGGAAAAGCGTGCGAAATCACTCGCCCCCGTTGGAGCCGGACTGGCCTTGGTGATGGCCTTTGTCATCCAGCTCATCGGCATCCTCTCCCGCTCGCCGAACAAGATCGCCCCGGAGCTCGATCAGGCAACACTCAGCGCGGCGGCTAACGGCTTCGCCCCAACCGGCAAGATCGCCATCGCCCTCAACCAAGGCAAGCTCCCCGATGTCCACCTGATCGGCCACACGCTTTTCACCCAATACAATCTACCTCTCCAAATCCTCGGTGTCCTGCTCCTCGTCGCCACCGTCGGCGTCGTCGTCCTCTCCAAGAAACAAGCGGACTGAACCTCTTCTCTGATCACTGCTCACTGATCACTAGCAACTTCCAAAAATGGCTTCATTAAACGACTACCTCCTCGTTTCCGGTCTGCTTTTCGGCATCGGCCTTGCCGGCGTGGTGCTTCGCCGGAACATCATCATCGTTTTCATGTGCCTCGAGCTCATGCTCAGCGCGGCGAACCTCACCCTGGTCGCGTTTTCTCGCTTCAACGTCTCCACGAACGGCCTGCCTGACTACAATGGCCAAATGCTCGTTTTCTTCGTGATCACCGTAGCCGCTGCGGAGGTCGCCGTCGGACTCGCCATCATCGTCGCCCTCTACCGCGCCCGTCAGACGATCCACACCGACGAGCTCACCTCGCTCAAAGGCTGATCTCATTTCTGATCACTGCTAACTGATCACTTTTCACTTCTTATGACCCTTCCCTGGATCCTCCTATTCCTTCCGCTCGCGGTTGCGACGCTCAACCAACTCGTGCTGAAAAAAACCGGGCTCGCTCCGATCATTTCAACAGCATCCGCAGTCGCGACCTTTGTCATCGCATTCCTAATTTTGGGTCAGTCGGGCACCGCTTCATTCAAATGGGCGACCATTGGTGATTTCTCCATCGATATCGGCATCAAGCTCGACCAGCTCTCCACCGGTATGATGATCGTGGTGACCGGCGTCGGCATGCTGGTCCACATTTTCTCGCTCGCCTACATGAAGGACGACAGCGCGAAAGCCCGCTACTTCACCGGCCTCTCGCTTTTCATGTTCTCGATGACCGGCATCGTGCTGGCCAACAATTTCATCATGACCTTCATCTTCTGGGAATTGGTCGGACTCAGCTCCTACCTTCTCATCGGTCATTGGTATCAAAAAGACTCCGCCGCCGATGCCGCGAAGAAAGCCTTCCTCTGCAACCGCGTGGGTGACTTCGGATTCATGGTCGGCATCCTGATGCTCTGGGGCATCACCGGCCATCTGGCATTCGATCAGATGGCAGGAGGCCTCGAAATTTTTCACAAGGCCAACCCCGCAATTTTCTCCGGTGTTCTATCAGCCGCCGTGCTCTGCATCTTCTGCGGGGCAGTTGGGAAATCAGCGCAACTTCCACTCCACGTCTGGCTCCCCGACGCCATGGAAGGTCCCACGCCAGTTTCCGCCCTCATCCACGCCGCCACCATGGTCGCGGCCGGTGTTTACATGCTTTTCCGCCTGCAAACCTCACTGACCTTCGAAGTGTTCGAAGGCCTCCAAGCTAGCACAGTGATCGCTTGGACCGGCGGAATCACCTCGCTCGTCGCGGCGCTGATGGCCACCCAGCAGGACGACATCAAGCGCGTGCTCGCCTACTCCACCCTCTCACAACTCGGCTACATGGTGATGGCAGTCGGACTCGTTCATGGCGAGGCCGGGATGTTCCACCTTTTCACCCACGCCTGGTTCAAAGCGCTGCTCTTCCTCGGTTCCGGCGCGGTTATCCACGCCTGCCACCACGAACAAGACATCTGGAAAATGGGTGGTCTGCTGAAAAAAATGCCGATCACGGGATTCACCTTCCTCATCGGTTTCCTCGCCTTGATCGCTGTTCCCGGCACCTCGGGCTTCTTCTCGAAAGAACAAATTCTCGAAGCCGCCTTTGAGAAAGAGAAAATCCTCTTCTGGATCGCCGTCGCCGTCGCCGTCCTAACCCCATTCTACATGACCCGCCTGTTCGTCGTCGCCTTCCTTGGTAAAACGAAATCCGATCATGCCGATCACGCTCACGAAGTCAGCCCTCTGATGTTTGTGCCGCTGGTCGCCCTCGCCGTGCTTGGTTTGATTGCCGGTTATCCTTTCATCGCCAGCAAGTTCGCTCCCGCCTATCATCAGCCTGAGGAACTTTTCCATCTCGGCTTCATTACCTTCGTTTCCATCGGCGCCGTGCTCGTCGGACTCATTTCCGGATTCGTTCTCTACGCGGGCAAGGAAAAGGATCCTGTCTCGATTCCGCTCTTCCGGAACCGTTTCTACGTCGACGGCTTCTACGATAACTTCCTCGTCCGTTATTTCCAAGACGCCTTCGCGGCCATCGTCGCCTTCTTCGACGAGTTGGTCATCAACGGCCTGATCGTCGGCGGCTTCAGCCGTGCGGCGGAAGGCACTGGCAATCTTTTCCGCAAGGTTCAATCCGGCAGCCTCCAAGGCTATGCCTTCGTGTTCGGTCTCGGCGTCGTTCTCGTCATCTACTTCACCGTTTTCGGCCGCTGAAAACTTCCCACTGAAAACCAGCAAACTTTTCAAATGCTCGCCCTCCTCGTTTTCCTTCCGATTCTCGCCTTCATCGCGATTCTGTTCGGTGCTCCCGCCCGGCTGACCGCAATCGCCGCTTCGGCCATCAATCTCGTTCTCGGCCTTTTTGCCGCGTTTTCCTGGCATGAGGCGTATTGGCATTTTTCCGTGCCGGTTCTCGAAAAGCCCGCGCTCAATCTCGCCTTCGGATTTCCCGATGGCATGAGCGTCATCATGGTCCTGCTCTCCGTGATCGTCACGCTGGCCGCCGTGCTTTCCGGCAAGGCTCCCGAAGGAAAAGAAAAACTCTACTACGGCTCCTCGCTCCTCATCTCCGGCGGTGCGCTCGGTGCCTTCGCCGCCACTGACCTGTTTTTCTTTTATGCCTTCCACGAACTCGCCTTGGTTCCGACTTTCCTGATGATCGGCATGCTTGGCCGTGGCGACCGCCGCCAAGCCGCGTGGAAAATCACCATCTACCTGGGCCTCGGTTCCATCATCCTGCTCGCCGGTCTCGTCTGGCTCGCCAACCTCACCGGCACCTTCGACATCGCGAAGATGATCGCTGCCAAGGGCAACGTTGACATCGCTTCCCAGAAAAGCATCGCCGCCCTGCTGATCGTCGGTTTCGGCACGCTGGTTTCCCTCTTCCCGTTCCATTCGTGGGCCGCTCCCGCTTACGCCAGCGCACCGGCTCCAGTCGCCATGCTGCACTCCGGGGTTTTGAAAAAGTTCGGCCTCTACGGTATCCTCCGTCTGGCGATCCCGCTGGTTCCTGAAGGTCTCCACTTCTGGCTCACTCCTCTGCTTGTCCTCCTCCTCGGCAATGTCCTCTGGGTCGGCTGGGTCACCATTTCCCAGAAGCGCCTCGATACCATGCTCGGAAACTCCTCCGTCATGCACATGGGCTACATCTTCCTCGCGATCGCCGCGCTCATCGCCTTCCCGGGCAACACGCTCGCCCTCCGCGCAGCCGTAGTCCTGATGTTCGCCCACGGCGTTTCGATCGCCCTGCTCTTCAGCTTGGCGGACCGCATCGAGCGCAGCACCGGATCGCTCGACCTCTCCGATCTTGGCGGACTTGCAAAGGCAGCACCCGGCCTCGCCTTCATCTTCGGGATCGCCGCCATGGCGTCCATCGGTCTTCCCGGCCTTGCGAATTTCTCCGGCGAAGTCCTCGTTTTCCTCTCCGCCTTCAAGAGCTACAACGGCACCGGTCTCGGCCCGGTCCAGATCGCCTGCATCCTTTCCATCTGGGGTGTGGTCATTTCCGCCGTTTATATGTTGCGCGCTTATCGGAACATCTTCCAAGGCCCGTCCGTGAAATCGACCGAAGCCGCTGCCGATCTCACCTTCTGCCAGCGCATCCCTGCCCTGCTTCTCATTCTCGCCCTCTTCGCCGTCGGCCTTTGCCCGAACCTTTTGCTCAGTCTACTGAAATAAGTCCGATAGGACCTATAAGACCTATTCCATTTCTCTACCATGCCCGCCTACTACCTAGAAGCCCTCACCGTCACCCTCGGCATCGTCCTGCTGATGGCCGAAGCGTTTTGCTCATGCAAAAGCAAAGCCTGGGTCGGCATCGCCGCCGCCCTTGGACTGACCGCGATTTTCGGACTGCTTTTCATCTCGATCGGACCTGATGCAAAGCCCGATTCCGAATGGGCGAAGTGGCCGCTGTGGAACTTCTACCAGTTCGATGGCCTCGCGAAATTCTACAAAGGCTTCTCACTCATCTGCACCATCCTCGTCCTGCTGATGGCCGTGGATTTCCGCAAGATCCTCTCCCGTTTCACCGAACATCCCGAGTCCGAGTCCGGCACCGGCGAATTCTACGCCCTCCCCGTCTTCGCCTGCGCCGGCATGATGTGGCTCGCCTCTGCCAAGGACCTGGCAGGTGCCTTCGTCGCACTCGAACTCGTCACCATCACCTTCTACATCCTCGTCGCCTACATGCGCCGCAACGTCGGCTCACTCGAAGCGGGTGTGAAATACCTCATCCTCGGCGCGCTCAGCACCGGTTTCCTCGTTTACGGCATCGCCTGGGTTTACGGAAACACCGGCACCATGAGCCTCGAAAAACTTGGCCATCTGGAACACATCGCCAACCCAACCGGTCTGCTTTTCGGCATCGCACTGGTCCTCGTCGGTCTTGGTTTCAAGATGGGCGCAGTCCCGATGCAGGTCTGGATCCCGGACGTCTATCAAGGTGCTCCTACCCCAACCACCGCTTTCCTCTCCGTCGGATCGAAAGCGGCCGGTTTCATCCTCACCATCCGTTTCCTTGAGCCATTCCTGAACAACGAAATCACCCGCGGCCCTGTTCTCACGATCCTGCTCATCCTCGCAAGCGCCACCTTGCTATTCGGAAACCTCGCCGCCATCCCGCAGACGAACTTCAAGCGCCTGCTCGCCTACTCCTCCATCGCCCACGCAGGCTTCCTGCTGCTCGCGCTTGCTTCCGGAAAGGGAGCCGCTTCGGATCTCAGTTCCGCCAAGGTCGTTTCCTTTTACCTCGGCACCTATTTGCTGATGACGCTTGGCGTGTTCTTCATCCTCGCCCAAGTCCGCATCCAACGGGATGGCGAAATGATCAAGGATTTCAACGGACTCGGAAAAACCAATCCGCAGCTCGCCCTCGCGCTCACCGTCCTGCTCGCCGCTCTTGCCGGTGTTCCTCTTACCGCAGGATTCTGGGGCAAGTTCTTCGTCTTCTCGCTCGCCGTGGATGCCAAGCTCTGGGTCGGCATCGGTATCGCCTTCATCTCCGCAGCCGCTGGTTTCTACTACTATTTCAATGTCATCCGCGCCATGTGGTGGTCCGCTCCGGGCAAGGATACAGCCGTCGTGCTGCCATGCATCAGCAAGGTTTGCATCGCGATCCTGACGATCACCGTGCTGGTAATCGGCTTTTGGCCCCAGCCAATCTGGGCGCTGCTGAAGTAAACGATTGGAGTCCCCCGATTCAGGCGGAGAGAGGATGCGGCTTGTCGAGTTCACTCTCGATCGCGTTCATCAGCGTCGCCCGATCGAAAGGTTTGGCAAGCGTGAGCGAGGCACCGATTTTCTGCGCCAGACGGAGGTAGCTCTGGGAACCACCATTCCAACCACCGGACATCGCGATGATCGGTATTTGCGGCTGCGTCGCCCGCAGTAGCAGGATGGTTTCGATGCCGTCCTTGCGAGGCATGATCAAATCAATCAGGATCAGATTGAAACTTTCGCGTGAGGCAAGCTCGATCGCCGCTTCGCCATTGGGGGCAGTGCTGACTTCATAGCCCTCTGCATTGAGAAGGTGCTCAATGACGAAACGCATGGGGGCTTCATCATCAACGATCAGAATTTTGGCTTTCGGATTCATGTGCGTTTGGGATGTTTGGGTCTTCCGGGGAAAGAAAAAACAGCCACAAACAGCAATGGACTGCTTATCACATTATTCGCTGGGGGTATCAAGGTTGGAATTCCACGCCATCACGTAGTATGCCCCGAAACACTACAGTCTAATCACACAGAATCGCATGAATCGCCTGCAGCAATATCTCAGCCGTGTAGGGCTTCGGCAGAAAATTGTTCAGTCCGGCGTTCATAGCCTTCGCCACTTTGCCGTTCGCGCTGACCCCGCTGGCCCCGATGATTTTCAGCGAGGGATTGATGCGCCGCATCGCTTGGATCGTGGCGGGCCCGTCCATCACCGGCATCATCATATCAGTGAGAACCATGGCAATCCCGTCCCGATGAGTGGTGTAAAGCGATACCGCTTCTGAACCATCGGAAGCGAGCAAGACCTGATAACCAAAAGCCTCCAGAGTCTGCTTCGTGATTTGTCTGATCGACGCTTCGTCGTCCACCACCAGAATGGTCTCGCCACGGCCGCGCGGGATAGCCGGCTCTATTTGGGCAGAGGCAAGACAGTTCATTTTCGTTTCGCCCGGCAGATAAATTCGGAATCGTGCGCCCATTCCCGGCTCGCTGTAAGCCCGGATGAATCCTCCATGGCCTTTGATGATCGCCAACGACGTGGAGAGCCCCAGGCCGGTTCCCTTACCCACTTCCTTGGTCGTGAAAAACGGATCGAACAGCCGATCCATGACTTCCCGCGTGATGCCGTGGCCAGTATCCGCCACCTCGATCTTCAGATAGGGGCCGACACTGGCCTCGATATTCATGCCGGCATACTGCTCATCAATCATGAGATTTTTCGCAGTGATCGTGATGCGGCCGCCGTCTGGCATGGCATCCCGTGAATTCACGCAAAGGTTGAGCAGCACCTGATGGATCTGTGTCGCGTCACCTCTGACAAACCAAAGATCAGGTGCGAGCCGCGTTTCCACGTGAATATCCTTCGGAAACGTTTCGCCAATCAGTCGGACCAAATCCATCACGACCTCGGAAAGCCGCACATCGACGGACCGGCCTTCCACGCCACGGGCAAATGTCAGCACCTGGCTGACCATTTCCGCGCCGCGCCGGGCGCTTGTTCCGACCATGCTGAGAATCTCCAATCCGTTCGGATTACTAACATAACCACGAAGCAGATCAATCGACATCATGATCGGAGTCAGCACGTTGTTAAGGTCATGCGCGATGCCACCTGCCAATGTGCCGATGCTCTCCATGCGCTGGGCGCGCAGGAACTGTTGCTCAAGCTGTTTGCGCTCGGTGATGTCGGTATTGATGGCGAGGATGGATTTCGGCATCCCCATTTCATCATGCACAAGGCTCCAGCGTCCCTCCACCACCTTCGTGCTGCCGTCCTTGGTCAATTGCTCAATCTCACCTAACCATTCCCCTTGTTCCTCAGTCACCCGTGTGGCAGCCAGAAAGGGAGAGGCATCATGATAGAGAAGTTCATTGATAAAGGTTCCCGTGACCTCTTCCGCCGTCCAACCGTATAAACGCTCCGCACTTCGATTCCAATAGAGGATACGTTGGTCCAGATCACGCACGATGATGGCATCCTGCGCCTTGTCCAAGAGTGATGCCTGCTCGTGGATTCGCGCGTCCGCATCCAGTCGTTCAAGCTCGGCTGCCGCGCGTGTGGCGAAAATTCTCAGGGTTGATGAAACGAACTCCGCATTTCTCAGCTTCTCGCTATAGAAAACACAGATCAAACCAACCATCTCACCCGATGAATTGACGAGCCTCTGCCCCACATAAGCCTGAAATTCCATTGCCGCGAGCTCTGACAAGCTTGGAAATATACGCCTCTTCAGGTCGGTCACCACACAGGCATCATCGGACCCCAGCAACAATTCACACGGGGTTTCTTCCAACAGATATTCAAAATTCCCTACAGCGTTGCCATCCACCACGGCAGCGATGGTCCGGGCTTTCTGTGAATCACCCGGCACAAGACGCGCGATGATTCCGGCCCGTGCTCCCAGTGCTTCAGCCATGTTCACTCCCAACTGGATGAAGAAACAGTTGTCGGCACTTGCGGAAACACTGGCGGCGACCTTCTGGATGGCGGACTGGATCCTGCGGGCTTCGGTTTGTGAACGGATGTTGCCGATTCCGAATGCCAGATCATCGGCAAGTTCCTGAAGGAGCTTGATTTCATCCGCCCCCGCCTGGTTGACCTCGCCCGAATGCAGCGCCAACAAACCGAACGTGCGGGTTTCATCACGCAATGGAAGGCAGATCACGCTGCGATACCCATGTTTGCTGGCCTCCTTACGCCAGTTGAAAATCACGGAATCCAGATGGATATCCTCACAGATCACAGGCTGCCCACCCCGAATCGTCCTTCCTGCCGGACCTTGGTTGAGCGGGTCATTTTCTGCCCAGGACATTTTGATTTCCTTCAAATATCCACCCTCTTCGCCCGCGTGGGCCATGGGACAAACGGAGCGCTCCTCATCGTCGACCGCATAGCCCACCCACGCCATGCAGTAGCCTCCGGTCTCGACCGCAAGGCGGCAGATATCCGTGAGAAGGCGGCTCTCGTCGGTTCCGCGTGTCAGAGCCTCGCAACATTCACTGAGCATCCGCAGGGCCCGGTTCGAGCGGGCAAGCTCCAACGCAGCCAGTTTGCTCTCGGTAATATCCTCCGCAGTCCCGGCCACTCGATAAATCTCGCCTTTCTCGTTTTTGATAGGAAAGGCGCGATCATGAATCCACCGGTGAGCGCCATCAGGGCGAACGATTCGATAGATTTCATCATAATCGCCGGTCATTTGCCGGGTCATGGCGGCATGGAGCACCCGCTCCTGGTCTTCCTCGTGGATTGCGTCCACCCACTCCAACGGGCGTTGATAAAGCGCCTCACACGAGCGACCCCAGATTTTTTCGTAAGCAGGACTGACGTGGAGCATCTCGTTCTTGGCGGGATTCGTCAGCCAGAAAACCTCGTTCAAATTTTCCGCCAATTGCCGGAAACGCTCCTCGCTGTCACGCAGGGAAACTTCCGCCACCTTGCGCTCGGTGATATCGATGGATAAAATGAAAATCCCTTCCGGTATCGGCTGACATCTCACATCGAACCAGCCCGACGTGCCATCCGCGAAAACAAATTCGGTCTCGCGGTGATGGGACACACGGCCTTCCATGCAACGCCGTAGCAGGGTGAAGGCCTCGCTTTCCTCGATACCCGGCCATACATCGGTTATTTTATTTCCAAGCAGTTCCGAATTCGGACGGCGGTTGTGACTTGCGGCGGCGCCATTTAGATAGAGGTAGCGCCAATCGAAGCCAATGAGCTGACAGCCTTCCATCATGCCTTCGAGCGTGGTGCGGTAGCGTTCCTCGCTCAACCGATACGCCGCCTCGGACCTGCGATGTTCTTCCGCCCGGCCGATGTTACCGAGAGCAAAAGAGATATCCAACGCAGCCTCTTCCAGCAGCGCCACCTCCTTGTCCTGAAAAAAATCCGCTTCATCCGCATCAACAGTCAGCGTCCCGAGAGGCGTGTCCTTCATTCTGATAGGAAAGGCCGCTGTGGCGCGGACCCCGCGCCGCACCAACTCCTCACGCCATGGCAAGGTGCCCTCATCTTCCAGTATGTCATTACAGATATAGCTCCGGTTTTCCCGAAACGCCGTGCCGGACGGCCCACGACCGTCCGCCGTATCATCCGCGTGAACCCTGATTCCATCCAGGCAACCGTCTCCATCACCCCAGACCGCGACGGGAATCAGCCGTCTGGAATCAGGGACGTGCCAGCCGATCCAGGCCATATGAAATTTCCCATACTCGACGAGGACCTGACAAACCTTTTTCAAGAGTTCATCCTTCTCCGGCGTGCGCACGATGGCTTGGTTGACCTCGGTCAACGCCGAGTACAACCGGTTCATCCTTTCCATTTCCAACTCATGTAGCTGCCGTTCGGCCTCTTTCGCTTTGAGGGAAACATATCCCTGCTCGATCATTCCGAACGCCTGCCTCATGAGCAATAACAGCAAGACCGATGTCACCGCAACAAATCCCAATCCCTTGAACATGCTCCATTTGACCAGAAGTTGCGGATTCGAAACTAATAGCTCCAATGCAACATCAGACCAATAGATCCATAGCGTCGCAAACCCGGCATAGACCGAAGCGACGATCCATGCACGCGAGGTCATGAAGCTCCTGCGGCCACCTTTGTTACCCGATGTCCCCCCCTCGTTCATGGCAGCGAGCGAGAGCCGTTGGTTTCCTCACTCATGACCAACCGGAGCAGGTTCAGCAGGATTTCCGCAGTGTATGGCTTGGGCAGATAATGCCTAACGCCATCCTGTGCGGCCTGGACCAGGCGACCGTTCGCACTCAGACCGCTGGCAGCGATGATCCTCACTTGCGGATTGATTTCCAGCAACGCACCGATGGTTGCAGGCCCGTCCATCACCGGCATCATCATATCGGTGAGCACCACATCGATATGATCTTTTTGTGCGGAGTAAATTGCCACGGCCTCGACGCCGTCGCACGCCAATATCACCTTATATCCGAATGCTTCCAATATTTGCCGGGTGATCCGCCTGATCGGTTCCTCGTCGTCCACCACCAGCACGGTTTCGTCATGGCCTCGCGGCAGGTTCCATTCCGGCTCAATCAACTCCTCCGACCCACAGGTGATCGCTGGCAGATAGATATGAAAGCGGGCGCCTGTTCCCGGCTCACTGCAGATCCGGATGAAACCACCATAACCCTTGACGATCGCCAACGAGGTGGAGAGTCCGAGCCCTGTTCCCTCGCCCACTCCCTTCGTCGTAAAAAACGGATCAAACAATTTGTCGATGATTTCAGCAGGGATTCCGTGGCCGCTATCCTCCAGCTCGATTTTCAAATACGGTCCCGGGCAGGCATCAAGATTCATGGATGCGACATGATCGTCGATCATCAGATTCTCCACCTTGAGCCGGATCAATCCACCTTCCGGCATGGCGTCGCGGGCGTTCACACAGAGATTGAGGAGCACCTGATGGAGGCGTGTGGGATCGCCCATGACCAGCCAAAGATCGTCCGCACAGTCGATTTCGAAACGGATGTTTTTAGGAAAGGTTTCATCGATGATCCGTGCGAGATCCCGGACGACGAGTGTGAGGTCCACCTGCACCGACTGCCCCTCGACCCCTCTGGCGAAGGACAGCACCTGACCCACCATGTCCGCGCCCCGTCTTGCGCTGGTTCCCACCAAATCGAGAATTTCCAACCCTTTCGGATGACTGATATATTTCCCGAGCAGGCCGATCGACATCATGATCGGGGCAAGCACGTTGTTAAGATCGTGCGCGATGCCACCGGCGAGTGTGCCGATGCTCTCCATGCGTTGGGCGCGCAGGAACTGCTGCTCAAGTTGTTTGCGCTCGGTGATGTCCGTATTGATGGCGAGTATGGATTTCGGGCTGCCCTGATCATCATGCACGAGACTCCAGTGGCCTTCCACGATGAGCCGCTGGCCGCTCTTGGTGACTTGTCCGATTTCGCCGACCCATTCACCATTTTCGGCAGTGGACCGCTGGGCTGCCAGATAGTCCGCCGGTTCTCGATAGATCAGATTTTTGACGGATTTCCCCAAGGCCTCTTCCTCGGTCCAGCCATACACCCGTTGGGCGCTCAGGTTCCAGTAGAGGACGCGGTTTTCCAGATCGCAGACGAAAATCGCGTCCTGCGCCTTGCCCAAGAGCGAGGCTTGCTCACGCAACAACACCTCCGCCTTCTGCCTCTCCAATTCCGCAGCGGCCCGGGTTGCGAAAATCTGAAGAGTGGACGTGATGAAATCGGTATTCTTCAGCGCGTCCCGGAATGCAACGAATAACAGACCCACCGGCTGACCATTGGAATCCACGAGGCGTCTGCCCACATAGGCTTCGGATCCTGACAACTTCGCCGATGCCAATTTGGGAAACGATTCCGTCACCCCGCACTCGACAATGCAGACGTCCGAATTCGTGAGCCCCTCGCATGGGGTGCCTTCGAGCATGTAGTCGAAATTTTCCGCCGCCCTGCCATCGACAACGGCGGCGACCGTGCGGGCGGTGGCGGGCAGTCCGGGCAGGAAGCGGGCAATGATTCCAGCCTGGGCTCCCAACGCTTCCGACATGTTAGCGGCGAGTTGCACGAGAAACTGTTCGTTAGCGCTGGCGGAAACGCTTGAAGCCACCTTCATCACCGCCGCCTGCATCCGGCGGTGCTCGTTTTGAGAACGGATGTTGACGATTCCGAACGCCAGATCGTCGGCCAGTTCCTGAAGTAGCTTGAGTTCGCCATTACCCGCTTCATTGATTCCACCGGAATAGAGCGCCAGCAGGCCAAAAGTCCGGCCCTCGTCGCTCAGCGGCAGACAAATGACACTGCCGTAGCCGCTCTCCCAAGCGTCTTCCTGCCAGTGGAAAAACTCGGACTCACGGGTGATGTCCTCGCAGACCACTGCTTTTCCGCTTTGAATGGTGCGGCCGGCAGGACCACGGCTGATTTCATCATTTTCAGACCAGGTGAGCTTGATCTTGCTCAAGTATCCATGCTCATCCCCGGCCTGCGCCATCGGGATGATCGAGCGGTCCTCATCGTCCGCCGCATAGCCCACCCATGCCATGCGGTATCCCCCGATCTCCACCGCCAACTGGCAGATATCAGTGATCAATTGCCTTTCATCGGAAATCCGCGTGAGTGATTCACAACAGGAGCTCAGCATCCTCAGCGCCCTGTTGGAGCGCGCCAGTTCCAATTCCGCGAGTTTGGCGGCGGTGACGTCACGCGCCACGCCAAATACCTGCCGGGTCTCGGGCAGCGAATGGGTACTCCACGATAACCAACGGCTGGACCCATCCTTACAAAGATAACGGTTTTCAATCTTGATGGCAGCCCCCTGGATCAGCTCGGCACGGGCACGCAAGGTCGGCTCCCTGTCATCCGGATGCACGAAATCCAGGGACGGCCGTCCGGTGAGTTCCTCGGCACTCCAACCGAGGCAGTGGGTCCACGCCGGATTGACCTGTTCCAGCATTCCATCAAAACTGGCGATGCACAACAGATCTCCTGATAGATCAAACAACCGGTCGCGCTCCTGCTCCGCCTTTTTTCGCTCGGTGATATCCTGGCAAGTCCCCATCGCCCGAAGTGGTCTGCCCGCACCATCGACAAAAACCTGCCATCGCTCCTCCACATGTTTCGTGCGGCCGCCCAGTAGCAACCGGTGCCCGATCAAGCTGGGTGAAAGGGTTTTGATCGATTCCACGAAGGCATCGTCCACCCGTTTACGATCATCGGGATGCACGAGATCCAGAAATGCCTGGTGGCAGGGCTGGATGTCGTGCCGGGTGACCTCGCAAATTCGATAGATCTCATCTGACCATATCACCTCCATGGTATCCAGATTGGTCTCCCAATTACCCACCTTCGCCACGCTTTGAGCGGTCACCAGCCGGCCCCGTTCGATTTCCAACATCCGGACGAGCTCCCTTTGTTCCCTTTCGTTTTGCGCCAGCACATCCAGCGACCTTCTGCGCTCGGTAATGTCCTGCGCGATCACCATTCTCGCCTCCCTGCCACCATACTCCAACGGAAAGGAGGTGATCTCCACCGAGATAGTCCGGCCATCCTTCAGCAGATGATTCGCCTCCCCGACACAATTGACCCCAGGCGTGGCACTGGCAACGGTTTCGAGAAGGGCGGAAACCTCCTCGCTCCGACGGATGTCCGCAATGGTCATACTCAGGAATTCATCTCGGGAATAGCCATAATGATCGATGGCCGCCTGATTCACAGCGAGGAACCGCAACGATTGGCGGTCGAAAACCCACATTGGCTGCGGATTGTTCTCGAATAGCATCTGATGAAGTCCTGTGTTGAATTCCAATGATTCTTCCATCGTTCCGTCGCTGATTGGATCGCACGCCTGCAAAAGCGTGGATCCGTCAGGTTGATTTTCCCCTCTCATTGTCATTCATTTCAATCCATTGCCTGGCGCGTCTTACTCAGGACTTTTTCCTGCATCTTCGGCGATCACCCGCTGGATGGCGGCGATGATTTCACATTCATCAAATTTTAAAAACTTCTATCTCGGGAAGCCGACCATTTTCATCCATGGATTGTCTCGGATTCCTTACCAAAACAAAGCTCCCAATTCCAAGGATTCGCCACAAGCACCTTTGGGGCTTCGCGGGAGGCTTACCTCATTTTGATTTTTCAACCTCGAATTGACGCCAATGGACGCGAATGACGTCAATTCACCCGGTGAATCGATCTCTTGCCAGTTTTGCGCCGGATGCCGCCCGTGCAGCATGATTTGCAGGCATTCCGCCGTGGTTAATTCCCCTTACCAAACTCCGAAAACCGAATATCGTTGCCCCAACATGAAATCCGACACCCTTCCTTCATTAGCAGCATCCTTTCTCCTCGCCTGCGGTCTTGTTAGCTGCGGTTTGGAAAAAGCAACCACTCATGCCGAGCCCACCCGATTTCTCAAATCCACGGGCGTCGATACCACACAAACGATCGCACGACTCCCCTTCGAGCACGCCTACAGGAATCCCTCGGTGGACGCAGCGAAATACAAATACATCGTCATCCGCCCGGTCACCACCGCCTACCTCCGCAGCGACCAGTGGGAGGAAAGCAAAAGCGCCGCCATCACTAACAAACGCGCCTATCTAAAACGCTGCAATGCGCTCGCGAGCCGCTGGAACAAATCCCTCAACAAGGCATTTTCCTCCCCGCTGTGCATGTACTATAAAACGACCGATACCAGCCACCCCGGCACCCTCATCCTCGAAGTCGCGCTTACGGAAGTGCGATTCAGCCAAGACATTCCCAAAGCCGGCACCACGCCGATCCCTGTGGAAGGCATTGTCAGTGCGGTCACCGGTCCTCCGCTTTGTGCCTTCGAGTCCCGGACAAGGGATGCCGCCACCGGGAAGCTCATCACCACTGCGGCGGACCGCCGAGGACCTGAAATCAAGGTGATCGAACAGGGAACCAAGAATCTGGCAAAGCCGAACGAGGCGATCTGCGAGGAGTGGTCCGAGCAATTGATGCAAAGATCCAATAAGGAAATCTACCCCACGGTGAAGCGCAAGTGGTTCAGCATTTTCTGAGCAGGGAGCGGTTTCCACGGCGGACGATGCGCAGTTTTTGCAAATTCCGCACCAGCGATTCGGGTGTGATTGCCTGCGGAAAAATGCAAGACTGCGCCGCAATGAACGCGTTCCCAGGGATTTGCGAAAATCACTCCAGCACACGCTCGCACCTCACTTTGCACGCAGATTGCTTTAACCGCACCGCTCCATGATCACGACACCTCCATCCTACGGAAATCTCACCATCAGCAATCTCGGCCCACGCCTTTTTCCATCCCCCTCACTCAAGCGCGGCTACTCCCCGGAAGGTTCCGCATGGCACTCGGACGGCGACCGCATCCTGCTCAACGACCACATTGATGTCGTCCAGCACGCCATCCAGTATCACACCCCGCTGAAATCCATCGAACTCGCGGGGCCTCGTCGTGAAATCTTCTTCGATCCCAAGAAAACTACTTGTGCCATTGTCACCTGCGGCGGTCTTTGCCCCGGCCTCAATGACGTCATCCGAGCCATCGTCATGCAGGCCCGCTACGGCTATGGCGTCCAGCGTATTCTCGGCATTCGCTTTGGTTATGAAGGATTGAACCCCGCCTACGGCCACGAGCCAATGGAGCTCACTCCCCACAACGTCAGCAACATCCACTACTTTGGCGGCACCCTTCTCGGCTCATCCCGCGGCAAGCAGGACTCCGCCGTCATGGCGGATCGGCTGGAGGAACTCGGAGTGAACCTGCTCTTCGTCATCGGTGGTGACGGTTCACAACGCGGGGCCGACGATCTCAACAAGGAGTTTGAAAAACGCCACCATCCCATCGCCATCGTCGGAGTGCCGAAGACCATCGACAATGACCTGCTCTACATGGACCGCAGTTTCGGCTATCAGACAGCTTTCACCGCCGCCTTCCAGGCAGTCATTTCCGCCCACACCGAGGCTCGCGGCGCACGGAACGGCATTGGTCTGGTCAAATTGATGGGTCGCGATTCGGGCTTCATCGCCTGCTCCGCAGCACTGGCCACCGGCGAGGCGAACTTTGTCCTCATTCCTGAGGTTCCTTTCAAACTCGACGGCGCCAATGGTTTGTTAGCACTCATCGAGCAACGCCTCGCCGAGCGAAGGCACGCCGTCATCATCGTTGCCGAGGGCGCGGGGCAGGATTTGTTAGCCGAATGCGATCTCGGCTGTGATGCGTCCGGAAACCAACGCTACGGAGATATCGGGCTCTTTCTCAAGGACCGGATCTCCCGCCATTTCAAAGAGAAGGAAACCGAGCTCAACCTCAAATACATCGATCCCAGCTACATCATCCGCAGCGTGCCCGCCGCGCCCGAGGACCGCGTATTTTGTTATAATCTCGGCCGCCACGCCGTCCACGCCGCCATGGCAGGCAAGACCGGCATGGTCATCGCCCGCTGGCACCAACGTTTCGTCCACCTGCCGATGGATCTCGTCACCAGCGGCCGCCGCAAGGTCGATGCGCAAGGCGATCTCTGGCGCTCGGTCCTCGAGTCCACCGGACAACCCGCAAAAATAGGAATCTGAGAGGCCGTCCGAAAAATCACCGGATGCGGGGTCCTGCTGCAACGCAAGACCTCACAGTGGGCTCTGCGGACCACTCGGCTGCGTTCCGGCCTTGCGTGGAGATGCCCCATTCCAGTGCAACCAACGTATTCCGGGCCAACGGCCCTAGATCCCTCAGCCCAGCCCATCGGGCTGGGTAACGTCCGCCAAAAGATTCATGCGCCCCAACGGGGTGCGATACCGGAGAGCGACCGGCCGCCCCCCAAATTATTGGATCAACATGGCCCTCTGCGGCCCCGCGCGAGAACTTAGGAATCCAACATCTTTCACACAGACTCTGGGCGATCCGTTCGCTAGAAATACGAGCCAGTCACCCAGCCCCCTCTTCAACCACCTTTTCACTGATCGACTCCACCTCGTTTTTCAGTAGCAACTGATCCAGTCCAGAGAGATCATCAATGGCCCAGATCTCCGCGATGACGTTTTCCTCCAGGCGGAAAAGCGCGGCCCCATGCCACTGGACGGTCTTCCCAGTCGGCTCATGACCGCGGAATGTGCCCGTGTGAATGCCGGAAAAACGCATTTGGGCAAAGGCGCGGTCGCCCTCGGTGACGCACTCCAGAATCTCGCAATGGTAATCACCCAGACTCCCCCTCACCATTTTCACATATTCCTCAAACGGTCCGTGTCCGCACAACTCGGTGCCCAGCGGGCCACGGAAAATGAATCCCACCGCCAGCAGTTCGGGAATCAGATGGTAATCCCCGGCATTCCAGATCCGCTCGTAAAATGCTGTCACCAGAGAAGGCACCAGATAGGGCATGCTGCTCATACTGGCTAACCTGCCCCATTCCCGCCGCATTTCCAAGTGATTCCGACTCGCCCACACTCGAGGTCCCGACACTGGAGAGTTCGTGGCAAAACCCGGAATCAAGAGGCTTCTTTGAACATCGAACGCCCAACATCGAACGTTGAAATGAAGAGAAGTGAATAGGAAGAGTTTTGCTCCCAAAAACCAGGCACCCCTGACTTTGCGCTCCTTGGCGAACTTGGCGTCTTGCGGTTCAAACTCCTCCCTTTCGTGCCTGCTTCTCATTAAAAATCCCTAGCGCGGCCCCCTGGCCAGTCACTCGGCGCGTAAATATTCATTTTTAGTTCATCCATGGGAGATGAGCGATCGTAACAACAAGGCAAGTCTCCGTCACGACCCCATTCTGGATCGCAGAAGTTCCACGATTTTCTGGTGACCATTCCCTCGCGCCCAGTCCTCGGCGGTTTTGCCCATTTCATCCTTGGCGAGGAGGTCTGCTCCGTGGTCCAGCAGCGCTGGAACTTCCAAATGGCGCATGCTATTGCCGACAGGATTGCTCCAAATACAAGCCACGCCCAACTCTCCGACAAACTCGTTTGCTTTTCTGCCGATGATCCTAGAATTTTTGCCATCAGCGTCCCTTCGATTTCCTTGATCCAGAAATGGATCGGACTCCGCAACTTGATACCCGGCAGAGTCTGCGGACGACCTGGGGTAGAGGACGGATTGTAGTAATCCGCTCCTTCCCCCTTGGCATA
>JBDSZP010000187.1:0-5444 GCA_039925065.1 Luteolibacter sp. | reverse complement strand
AGTCGGGTTTGGTTTTTCTCCCGGCCTTCGTAAAATCCCTTTTGGATCGGCAGCGACCATTGGGTTTCACACCGGTCGGGGACATCAAAGTAACGATGCGAAAGAGCCCTCTCCAAGCTCTGCATGAAACGCGGGCCGTCCCATTGAATCTGACACAAAACCCGTGTGGTTCAGGAGTTTTGTGGGATTGCTGCTGCCAGAGACAATTTCCCCGATAGAGAGGCCGCGGGACTGCCGAAGTTCGTGCCATCGTAGCGCCCCGACTGCTGCGTCATGGCCTGGGCGAGGGCGGACAGGTGCGGCGCGATGCCAAGATTCATTCATAAACCTGCCGGAATTCCGCAATTGGAATACTGCAAGTGAGGCCGATGCGGTGTGCAGCCATCGGCCCCTCTGCGGCTTTCCTGCGCCTGAGCTTACGGCACGGTACTGATGTCGAGTGTCGAACCTTTCGTGAAAATCACGGAGCCAAATGTCACGTTCGGGGTGGATACGATTTTCACTTTCTTCACATCCACGACACACTGCCCGTTGGCCAGGATTTCACCCACCACGATGAAGGAGAACTTCACGGAGCCGAAACCTTTGATATTCTTGGTTCCGGTGAACTTCTTGTTGATCAGTGTGGCGGGAAGCGTACCGCCCGGATTGGAGAATGTTCCTGAAAGGAAACTCGAGCTTCCAGGAGAGACCAGTTCCACAAAGCTGGCGATGTCGGTTCCTGGCTTGACGATTTTCTCAATCGGCTTCCCGGATTGTCCCCTGATCTTCGCGTTGAGATCATAGGAGTATTCCGTGGCAGCCGGAATCTTTCTGGTGCCACTGGTGGCGTGGACGCTTTCACCATTTCCGAATCTCTCGCTGGTGAGATAAACGCTGACTTTGCGGGCCTCGGATAAGCTGGTGGAGGCAAGCATGACTCCGGCACAGAAGACCATGCTTTTGGCGATTCGGGAGACGGTGGAAAGATCGGTGATTTTCATGGTGTATTTGAGGTTCGTGTTACTACGGGTTGATTTTGGATGTCTGGAGCATGCATCCCGCCATCCGGATCGGATGAAAGGACGAAATTCAATTTAGCCGGATACAACGCGCCAAAGGGCACCATGGCAATGTTTTTTTCGCGTACGACGTGGGGCAGTTCTCACGCGAAGGACGGCACGTATCGAGCCAGTATCGCTTTGCCTGATTCAGACACTTTCGCCTCCAGAAATTCAACAACCAACGCCTTGTCTTTTTCTGACAGAATGGCTTGGTGGAAACTTAACTTGTCTTCCGCGTTCCGACTCATGCTTCCTCCCGCCCTCTTCTGATTCACGTCATACAGATCACGACCGGTTTCCTGCAGCTTGATCCACTCCTTCTCCACGGTTTCCAGATCCACTGGCCGCCCGTCCGATGCCGTGATGTCCATGAAGTGGATCAAATCCGTCATATGCATGGCACCCACCGAGAAATCCTCGTAGTAAAAATAACTCTTCGTGCAATCCTCAAGGGAGCAGAAACGATTCAGATTCGAGGCGTAAAGCTCCAGTTGAAACCACGCCGCTGCCTGATCGGCTTTTTTGAGTTCCCGCCCGAAGATCTCATAGGGATTTCTGATCAATATTACGATTTTCCGCCCACGGGCCAAGTCGGGATCAACTTCCTTCCACGCCCCTTCGCCTTTTCCAGAAAAGTTGGCAGCGTCGTGGGTACGTATAAACACTGTCGGCTTTTCTGGCGATTCTTCCACAAGCAACGCCTTGCCGGGAGTCCTTTGGCCCGTGAGCGATTCAATGCAGACGCGCAGGAAATTCAACCCGCTACGTTGCGACGATATGACAATCGGTTTCATTACTTACGATATTTGGTTCAAGTTGACGATCTTCCGTTTTCAGGTTTCATGGTCGCCGGACAAATGCCTGCACGGAAGGTGGTTTCCCAATAGGCGGCTAGCAGGAATGGAAATTGGCTAGCTTCATGAGGGCGAATTCTCCAAGAGACCGTATTGATTGAGTCCGCCTTGCCAAGGACTATTTGGTGCGCTCCTCAGTCCTAAGATGATGTTGTTTCGAAGGACTCGCCTGGATCAAGCCAACGCCGGCTCTTACGAACCGCCATCGTCCAAAGCGCCATTGGCATTCACGAAAAACTCCTGCACAAATGGTCTCGGCCACTGGATCCGGCACCGTCCGGGGACGTCGAAACATCGTTGTGAAAGCGTTCCCCGACCCTGGTTAGTCTCCAACAGCAGATTAATGAATTGTCGGACCCGGTGGCTTTTGGGCCTTGCCGCTTGGGTCCAAAACGCATCCAGCCCACCCTGATACGCCAGATCCGCTAGATTGTAAACCGCCCGTCCCAGGGTGATCACCGGCACATGGTGGACTAGCCCGGAAATACCGACCGAGCTGTTAATGTTCACCAGTCCGCGGCAGTTGGCGAGAAGCGTGGGCAGGTTCACCCGGTCCACATAGAGGATTCTCCCGCCGCCGAGGCGATGGTCCAGCCCGGCGATCAAATCCGTGTAGTCCTTGTAGCCGCGATCCATCGGGTGCACCTTGAAAACCAGCTTGGTGGCCGCCGGGGCATGCTTTTCGAAGGAGCGCACCACCTGCTTGATGAACTGCTCGATGGAACGGAAATCCGAGCATTTGGTGATCTGCGTATCACTGTGGACCTGCAGCGGCACCGCATAATAATTGCCTGACATTTCCCCATCGAAAAGCGGATCCATCTCGCAATCCCGATCACGCTCCATGAAGCGCCAGAGATGGATCATGCCGTGCTTGAAATGACTCCAGAGCTTCATTTCCCGCTGGTCCACGAAGTTTGGAAACAAGGGCGAAGTAATACGGCTCAGGATGAAATTGGAACAAAATGCCACCATTTTGGCAGCAGTGCTCACCTGGCAGATTTCCGGCGGGGATTCCGCTGGTTTCGGATTCAAGCGTCCAGCCAGGATGTCATCCCACGCCTTGGCCAGAGTCGGCAACGGAAAGGTCTCGTTGCTGAAAACCGTGACGCAGTTCGGACGGATCAGCCCCAGCTCGAAAACATAACAGCCCATGCCCAGCTCCTCGGCCAGATTCCAAGCGATCTGGTTATACGGCCGGTAGTGGTTGTAGAGGAAAAACATGTCGTAGCCCTCCTTGCGCACCAACTCGCGCAGCCAGGCTTCGAAATCATCAATCGGCTTGCGGTAAACGTGTGTCGTGATGCCCCGGAAGCGGTATATCAGGTCTGGAGCGCAAAAGACGACCTTACCTGCGGCGTGACCGACGTCTTTCAGGTCGAGTGCCAGAAGGGACATTCCCGCCTCCCAATCGCCTTGCACGATGAGGATTTTCCGCCGCTTCACCCGAGTCCTTTCGAGCGTCCCAAAATCATCTGTATCCTCTGTGGAATTCCTCACAGATCGTGATTTCTGAGCGTTTGAGTCCACGAAATGCCGCTCTCCGCGAGCAATGCGAAGCGCCTTGAAAAAGATGCGTTACGGGGGCGTGTTTTGTTCATATTCCGGTCATCTTGAAGCTCCCCATGAGCACGCGTTAGGAGCGCTGAAGGAAGGCCGATCCTATGATTTCGCAAGTTTCAGTCAACCCTCAAAAGGGATCCGGCAACCGAGAACTATCGGATCACAATTTCACCACCGGATCGCTGCGGCCGCCCAGGTCAGACCTGCGCCGAAAACGACGAGCACGATATTGTCCCCGCGCTTGAAGGCACCAGTCCGGTTCGCCTCGTCGAGGGCGATCGCCACGGCAGCAGCGGATGTGTTTCCGTATTTGTCGAGGTTCACGAAAACGCGTTCATTCGGCACCGCCAGACGGTCTGCGATGGCATCGATGATCCGCAGGTTCGCCTGATGCGGAATGACGCAGGCAATATCTTCCGGCTGGAGTCCGGCGCGCGAGATGACTTTTTCCGCAGCTTCCTTCATGCGGTTGACGGCATGCTTGAAGACTTCCTTGCCCATCATCGTGAGCGTGTAGAGGTGGTCGCCGGCATTCTCAGCAGTGATCGGACAGGCCGAGCCGCCGCCAGGAATGTTCAGAAGATGGGTCAGGCTGCCGTCGGTGCCCATTTCGGTGGCAAGAACCGAGCCCTCGCCCGGTTCCGCGCGGCGCAGGACGGCGGCACCGGCACCATCGCCGAAGAGCACGCAGGTCGCGCGATCATCCCAATTGGTGACTGCGGAAAGTTTTTCAGCACCGATGATGAGCGCGTTCTTGAAAGCACCATCGGAAATCAGGCGCTTGGAAATCTTCATCGCATAAAGGAATCCCGAACACGCTGCGGAAATGTCGAAAGCAACCGCTTTGTTAGCACCGAGCGCCTGCTGGACGTAACAGGCTGTCGCCGGAGTCGGCGTGTCCGGCGTGATCGTCGCGACGATGATCAGCTCAATGTCCTCGGCCGCCATGCCCGCTTGTTCGAGCGCGCGGCGGGCGGCATTGGTGGCCATGTGAGAGGTAAATTCGCCATCAGCGGCGATGCGGCGCTCCTTGATTCCCGTGCGGCTGACGATCCATTCATCACTGGTGTCCACCATGACGGCGAGCTCGGCGTTGGTAAGAATTCTTTCAGGCACGTAACTGCCGGTTCCTGCAATACAAACTTCGATAACGGACGTCGCTTCACTCATGCGGCGGGAGATTGGAACCCCCGGACGGCCGCCACAAGCGCGAAGTTGGAAGACTGCGCCGTATCCTCAAGCGGCGGCAACCGCAGCCTTGGCAATCGCGGCGAGAGCTTCCTCGATCCGCGGATTCACGCGGTTTTCCACTGTTTCGAGGCCCACGCGGATGGCATTGCGCACGGCAAGAGCCGAGGACGATCCGTGGGCGATGATGACCACGCCGTTCACACCCAACAAAGGACTACCGCCGTAGGTTTCGTAGCTGCTTTTTTCCTTGAGCGCCTTGAAGGCCCCGTTGGCAAGCATGGCCCCGGCGATGCGCAGCGGGTTGCCCTTGATCTCGGTTTTGAGCCATTTGGAAACCGCTTTGGCCGTGGCTTCGATGGTTTTCAACATGATGTTGCCGACAAATCCGTCGCACAGCACCACATCGAGCTCGGTTTCGAAAAGATCGCGGCCTTCAACGTTGCCGACGAAATTGATGCCCGGCGTTTGTTTGAGCAGTTTGAAAGTTTCCTTGGTGAAAGTGGTGCCCTTTTCGTCTTCCTCGCCATTCGACATGAGGCCGACTTTCGGCTCTTTCACGCCGAGAACGCCTCTGGAAAACGCGGTTCCCATGACGGCATACGCCACAAGATGCTCGGGCTTTGCCTCCGGATTCGCTCCGGCATCGAGGATATGGCAGATTCCATATTCGTTCGGCAGCGCCGAGGCGATGCCCGCGCGGTCCACGCCGGGAAGCGTGCGCAGTTTCAAAGTCGCGGCAGCCACCGCTCCACCTGTGTTTCCGGCGGAAACGAAGGCATCTGCCCGGCCATCC
>JBDSZP010000186.1:0-7368 GCA_039925065.1 Luteolibacter sp. | reverse complement strand
AGCCTGAGATTTTTCCTCAACCCGGACAACTGGCCTGAACGCAGGTTCTGCGACCGCACGTTTCGGCTTCGCTACTTTCACCCGAGGCTCCCTCTTCGGCATGTTCGGCAAGGCGAACTGCGGCAGTTTCCATTCGGTCCGCGTGAGCAAAGCTTCGGCGAGGATCAGAACAACCAAGGCAATTCCCAATGGCAGGCGCAGCGATGTTTCCGCGATGAACGGAGGACGGAGCCACGCTTTCGACAAATCCAGCAGCTCGCGCCCTTTCGTTTGCACCGAGACCGCCCGAAGTTCGGCCAATCGCTCCGGTTCGAAAGCCCATTCCACCGACGAGCCCACGCTCAGCGGGCCGAAGGGCAGGGCGTTTTCACCAACTTGAACCGCTCCTCGCACAATGCTGCCCTCATCCAAATCCCGCGTGAGGGAAAAATGTCCAGGTTCGATCCTCCTCCACGGGAGATCCACGACCGCACCGCCGGAGCCGTCCTGAAGCCGCACTTTCGGCGGACTTGCGGAGAGTTTCTGCGACCACGCGGCGGTATCGTAGAGCAGATCCAGCGTGAGCCGCGTGCCATCCAGACGATGTCGCAGCGCGATTCCCGGCGGCGTGTCCTGTCCCATCAGGAAGCGGCCCATCGTTTGCAGGAAATCCCCATAACCCGGCCAGTTTCTCGCCGTTTCCGAAAACTCGCCACCCAATGGAAACGACACCGCAGCACTGCGTCCCAGTCCACGTCGGGCATGCGCGACTAACGGTGCAAGATACTCGTCCGTGGAAACCAGCGAAACCGTCGCGTCCTCCCGGGCGTATGATAGATTGTAGCCATCGGCTTGTTTGAACCAATCGATCGGCTTCGGGGAAATTTCAGACCATCGGCCGGTCGCCTGCGCCCCGACCGGATCCTTGATGAAGGCGGATCGCGCGATGGTCACCGTTTCCTGCGCGAAAATCTTCGGGATATCCATCGGCTCGTTGGAGAAGAAGATGCGGCCGTTCCCGAGCTTCGCGATGTCCTCCAACAGCGCGGAATCCACGTCTTTGGCCGTGCCCAAACCGATCACTGAAATGGTCGCGCTCTGATCGGTCATTTCCTTAATCAGCTTCTTGTAATCTCCCGGTTCCTCCGAATCCTGCGCATCCGAAAATAGAATCACATGCCGTGTCCCGGCCTGCGATTTTTTCAATTCATCCCATGCGGCCTTCAATCCGTTATACACATAGATGCCGCCACCTGCGGACGAGATTTTCCGGACCCGCGCACCGAGCTCCGCCTTCCGGTTTTCGATGCGGGTGAGGGGAATCGTTTTGGTGGCCTCGCTGTCCACCGCGAAGACGGCGACCTGATCCATCGGTCCTAGCAGATCGATGGCGTTCGCCGCCCCGGAATCCGCCAGATCGATCTTCGTTTTTCCGCCGCCCACGCCGACACTCATCGAGCCCGAGCGGTCCATGACGATCGCAAGTGCCACGGCGAGTTTTCGATACTCGGATTTCAGCTCCATGGATACTGGAAGCAGGGGATCAATCGGGGATTGGAAATAGCCGCCGGAGCCGAAGGAATGTTGGCCCCCCACCATCAGCAATCCGCCGCCTTGTTCACGGACGAAGAAATCCAGCGATTTCATGAAATCCGTCGGGATCTCGTAAGCAGGCACGTTGTTGATGATGACCGCCCGTGCACCGGCGAGGAGGCCTGGCTTCAATTGCGAGGGCTCGGTGATGGTTTCGACGGTGAAATCCAAGGCGGACAAGGCTTTCGCAACGGGATCGTCCTGATAGCGAGTGGCAAGAACGAGTCGCGGGCCGCCGGTGATCTCGATCCAGCGGGTGGCCTGGTTGTTTCCCGGATGCGCATCATTCTCGGGCCGTATCTCGGCTTGGTATTCGAAACCGCCCGCCCGTGGGATGCGGTCGGTGAATTCGACGGTGGCCAGACCGTTGATCAGCTTGACATCCGTTTGCGTGAGGACCTGCCCGTTGCGTCTGAGGATGAGTGGGAACGTCGCGTCCGCAGCGCCGCGAACGGTCAGGGAAATCAGGAACGGTTCGCCGATTTGGACCCGCTCTGGAAACGCCATGCGGGCAAGTCGGAAGTCGTTTTCCTTTTCATCGCGGATCAATCGGTAATCCAGTGGGATGCCGCGCGCCTGCATTTGCGAAGCCGCTTCCTGCAAGGGCTCGGTGGAATAACCATCCGTGAAAAGCAGCACGCGCGACGGCCGTTTTTCGTCCGACTGGGCGGCGATGGATTGCAACGCCAGCCCGCTGCGGGTGAGTCTGCGGGAACCGGTGAACGAGGAGCCATCCGCGCCGACTTCGGCCACTTCGCTCGCGTAGTTGATGTAGTGGATGGTGTCGTGGCGGCTGGGTTTCGATTCTTCCAACAGCCGCTTCCATTCCGGAAATCCCTTGTCGATCAGGTCTTCCGTGGACTCCGAGCGATCCAACAGGACATAAAGATCCAGCGAATTTTGCTGATGTTGGATCGAGGGCTCGGCCAGCGCGATGATCGCCAGTATCAAAATCACCGCCCGCAGCGGGGATTGCAACCGTAGGGCGCGCCAAAACCAGCCCAGAAGGACAAGCGCGGGGATGAGCAGGAAATATTCTGGAGTGGAGAAGGTCATGAAGTTGAAAGTCACTCTGGGAGTTCTGATTCGGATAGGCGCTGGATCAATTCTTCGCAGGCCGCTGATCCGCCTTCTTTCCGACACCAAGCAGCAACTTTTTCGAGATCAACCCGAGCTTTTTGGCGTCGGCAAACGAGAAGAGCCTGCATGAATCCGGCTCGCGATTTCCAATGGATGTAAGCAGACAGCCGGTCCTTTACGCAATCCGTTGGTGAGAGAAGTCTGAGCGTCCGGCCCTCAACCGATATTTCGTCCGGCGTAATCGGATACTCTTCGCCAAGCTCCACCGGGCCGACGGGAAACTCTAAAAAGAGGTGCGCGCAGTCGGAGTGTTTGTAGTAGCGGGACTTTTCAGGTTTGAATCCAATCTGTTCCAGAACTGCGCAAATACCGGCTCGATCGTAGCGATCCGGCACCATATCGAGATCTCCCGAGCGATAAAGTCCTTCGGTGTAGATCGCAACGACCGCGCCGCCCACGAGAACGGAACGGATGCCAGCGCCTTCCAGGTGCCAGGCGACATAGTGCCAAAGCTGTTCTTCGCTGCATGTTCTGAGATCCGGAGGAGTCATGAGCGAGGAGTTGATGACTTGACTTCTAGGTCATGTGACCTACTATTTAGGTCATGAAATTGACCCTGCTGGCGGACCTGCTTGGAAGCACTGCTGCGGAAGCGGCTCTGCTGCACTTGTTTCACCATGGCGAGTCCTATGGTCGGGCGGTGTCTGCGGATTTCGAAGTTTCCTTGGATTCTGTTCAGAAGCAGTTGGACAAGCTCGAACGGCTCGGGATTTTGCTGTCGAAATGGCAGGGACGAACCTTGGTTTACACTTGGAATCCTAAATCCCGTGCGGCGAATCGTTTGAAGGATCTGGTTTCGGTGGCCTATGACAGTCTCGCGCCCGAAATCAGCGAAGTGAAATTCGCCGTCCGCCGTCGGCACCGCGCGAAGGACAAGCCGATCATCTACAGCAAGGATTGAACCGTTCATGTGAATCATGCCGGAAGCTCCTTCCCGGCTGAAAACTTCCATGAAACGAGCAGTGCCGCTAGAAGCAGGAGAATCCAGCCACGCCAAAAAGGATCCGGCCGGGTGTGGCGCTCGATAGTGGATTTATTGGCGGACTCCATGGTGCTGGCACTTCCGCAGGCGCTGAAATCGGCCTCGCGGGTATCGGCGAAGAAAACGGCGGCGTTGAGGAGCTTCGTATCGTTCTGTTGGACGGTGAGGAAACACGGCAACAGCGGCGCTGCATTTGAATCGGGGGCAACCGTCACGGGTTTTCCTGCAAGGTCGGTGGCGGTGACCTTGAGCGGAATGTTCGGCGCTGAGGTAATTCTGATCGGCTGGCCGGTTTCCAAATTGGCTGAGGTCGGTGCGATTTTTGCCGCGCGAACGGACTCGGCGAAGCGGTGGAGCAGCACGATAAACGCGGGCTGTTTGTCGGCGTTGGACAGGCGCAGGTCGAAGTTGAAACAAAGCTGGCGTTTCCCTTCACGCTCGCGGAGGAAAATCAATGGGCGCTTTTCCTGCCAGAGAAGGACCGTGTCGGTGGGCAACCGGTCGAGTTGGATGGTTTCGCGAACGAGCAGGGATTGCCAATTCAGCCCATCGAGCAGCGGGCTGGGCTCTGCGAGAATGCCACCTTTCAGATAGGCACCGGTACGTGTGCTGTCTTCCACGAAAATGATGGAATTCCCTGGAGGCAGGACAGGGTCGAGTGGATCGTAGGAGGAAATCGAAAGATCAGCACTGGCGGCGTCATTGGTCGGAATCGCGGCGTCCAACGAGCGGAGGAGTTTCGTCGTGAGGCCGGCAAAGGCAGGGGAGGTGGCGGTGAAAAGCGCGAGAGTCTTGGGGGCGGGAGCGACGATTGGCAGGGTGTCGTCGAGCGGGAATCGATCGCTTGATAGCGTGAGGCAGACATTTTCCGCATCCTTGGGAAACGCCGATTGCAAGGTAACAAGCGCGCCGGCAGCGAGATGGAGCGGACGGGGTTCGGTGCTGCCGGTGGATGTTTTTACCGACCAAGTGCGGTCGGCGTCCGATTTGCCGTAATTTCTAACGAGCGCTCGCCAGACCAATGAACCTTCCTCGGTGGCGAAGGTCACTCCGGTGAAGCCGACGTTTTCCACAGGGTCTCCCACGGCGATCAATTTCGCATCGAACGGCAGCGATTCCGCCGGAGTGTCGGTCAAATAAATCACCGTGCCTTCCCGGGAAACCAGCGAACGGGCGAGTCGCAATGATTGGCTCGGATCGTTCAGTCCATCGAGCGGCTGCCATTTTTCCAGCGCTGCCTTGAGCTCGTCCACAGACGATCCCGCGTAAAGCCTCGGGCGTCCGGGAGCGGATTCCATCACCGTGAGCTCGACCGTGCTGGCCGGACCTTGCAGTGTGGGAAGTGCCTCGCTCAGTCGGGCAAGCGCTTCCTTTTTGAAAACCCCCATCGATGCGGAGGAGTCCAGCACGATGGCGATGCGTTGGACGCTGCCGGATTTCTGAAAACGTGGCTCTGAGAGAAACCACGTGAGCAACAACACCGCAAGCAACTGCATCCACAGCGGCACCGAAGGAATGATCCTGTCCAGCCGCCGACCGCTCGCCGCATCCCGCTGTGTGCGTTCGAGGAGAAACAGCGTGGACACCGGCAGTTCGACCGCCTTGCGCTGGAGAAAATGAATCGCCAGCACGGCGGGGATGCCGAGCAGTGCGAGGAGGCCGTAGGGATTTGCGAGGGTGAGCAAGGGTGGGTCGATGAAAAAGGATGGACGAAAGCGGATTCAGCGTGCGGGTTCGAGCGCTCCGGCGGGGACTGCCTCTCGGAAAAGAGCGGTGGCGAAATCCTCTTCCGCAGGGATGCGGGCGAAGGCGGTCTGGTGGCGGCGGGCGTGCTGTTTCCAGAGATCGAAGTGGTTCGCGTAAGCCTCCAGATACCGGCGAAGCGTGGCTGGTTCGATCCGGTGGGGATGCTGGGAATTTCTCTCGGGATCGATGAACTCGTAGTTTCCTGCCCAATTCGGGCGTGCCTCGGTTTCAAGAAATGGCGAGAAAATCACCACGCTTCCGTGGCGTTGGACGAGGTGGCGAAGGATCGGTTCCGGATCGCCGGTGAAAAGCAGATCCGACAGAAAAACCCGGATCGCATTCGCCCGCAGCGGAATCCTTGATAGGTCGGGAGACTTGGCAGCATCCGTGGCCGGGAGCGAGCGTGCCGTTTCCAGCCAGCGGTGGGTCCGCAATGCCGCAGGATCAAGCGCCAGGGACGAGTCTCCGCGGACCGCGTGCAGGCTCAGCGACGCGCCGACCGCTTGGCAGCTCTCGGCGATCAGATAGAAAATCTCGGCCGTGCGTGTGGCCTTGGCCGGGTCGAAAAACATCGATTCCGAGGCGTCGATAATCAAATCCACCACCGGTCTGACTTCCTCGCGGAAAAGTTTCATCGTGTAGCTGCCGGTCCGCGCGTAGGCCTGCCAGTTGATATGCCGTGGATCATCGCCCGGTGAGTAGGCGCGGTGGTCTTGGAAATCCAGCGATGAGCCCGTTCCGCCTCCCGTGAACTCACCCGCCTGGCCTCGCCAGACACGCGACCGCAGCGGCAACCGCAAGCGGCCGGCCACCGCAAGGGCATTGGAATGACACTGTTGGAGCGTGGCCTGATTCATGATTCGGCGGGAGGGCAGATGGCATCGGTGTTGCCCAGCAGGCCATCACGGGTCTCGCGAAAGACGTCTCCATAGGCACGGAATGCGAGTCCAGCCGATCCCATCAGAAGTGCGAAAAGAACGAAATCGACGATCGATACCGCCAGCAGCAGGTCACCTTTGTCGAAAGCACTCGTGTCCATCATCGTGAGGAAAATCAAGGGATCCCAGATGAACAGCCACAACACCTTTTCGTAATGATTGATGCTCGCTAGAATTGCAGGAACCGCCATCAGCAGGACCGACACCACCAGGAATAGCAGGAAAATCGTAAAGCGTTTCGATCCCTGTTTCGTGAAATTCGCCGCGAACAGGGCGGGCAGGAGGATCGCCCCCAAAACCGACAACCCGCCGATCGCCAGTTCCTTTTCGAATCTGGCATCCGCATTGAAGTAGGTGGCAGCCATGATTGAAACGATTCCGATCACTGTCACCAGTGCGGTGAAAAAGACCCCGGAAGGCCAGCCTGGCAGTAGGAAAATACCGGCGATTTTCCCGGGCATTCCACGCTGAAGGAACGGCTTGTAGATCGGCGGAAGCATGACCGAGCGTTCCGTCAGCGCGATGATCACCGCCGGGATCAGGATAATGGCGAACACGAACGGCAATACCCGAGTTTCCACGCCACCGAAAAATCCCACCGCTGCCGTGATGAGCGTGAGCAAAAGCCCGACCACGCGGCGCGGCGTCGAATGGTTTTCCGCAGCGGGAGCGATTGCAGAAATTCCCTGGGACAGCGCACACCATCCGTAATAGGCGATGAAGGAAACATAGAGGAAAATCCTGATCCTCGACGGCCAATCCGGGAGCGAGCAGACATTCATAAACTCACTGAATCCGTGACTGAACACTATTGCCGGGACCGCCTGGATTCCCACGATGAATCCCAGAATCAGCAGCGCCCGTATCAGCTTGGTCGCCGTTCCCGACAGTCCGACCATCACGGCGGTCAAAGCCATCGACGTCATGAAAATCAGCGCGAGAAACACCATTTCACCCAGCAGGTTCATTCCACCGAAGAAATAGCGGAGA
>JBDSZP010000185.1:0-13488 GCA_039925065.1 Luteolibacter sp. | reverse complement strand
CCCCCTGCGCCTTCGTTCGGCGACCAGCCCGTGCCGTTTGAGCACCTCGCCCACCGTGCTGACGGCGGGAGGGGACTCCAGCCCGTGCCGGGTCATCAGGACCTGTTGGATCTTCTTCGGTCCCCAGGTCGAACGGAGCCGCTTCTCGGCGCAGATCAGCCGCTCGACCTCGTCGCTGGTGCGGCAGGTGACGGATTTCGGAGCCCGGCTGTGTTCCGCCAATGCCTTCATGCCGCCCTCGGCATGGCGCGCCACCCACTTGTGGCCCGTCTTGCGGCTGATGCCGAAATCCCGGCAAAGCTCGGTGATGGTGAAATGGCCGCTCCCGGCCAAACTGACAAATCGTTGTTTTTGTTCCATTGGTGACACGTTTTTCCAGGGCATTCGCCCAGATTAATGTGTAACCGATGTTCCCGGTCAGTTTGTTACCGATGTCCTCGGTTCATACCTGGTGGCGATGGTTCCACCTATTCTGGGCGGAACTACAATGCCACCTGAGCATGGGGACAGAATCCAGGAAGATCTGATTTTTGGTAATGCGTGTATTTTGAAAATTTATGAATAAATTTGTTATATTTTCATTTTGTATTTATGCCTCTTGCGCTCCGACACGAATTTGGTCTTCAGGGAGGGTCATTTTAGCTAAGTCCGAAACAGACCAAAGTTGCATAATTGACACAAATGGCGATCAGGTTCCGGATGTCGAGCGCTGGTATCGAGGCAGCCAAATTGCCTACGAAAAAATTGACAATGACTATGATGGATATTGGGATGTTCAGGGAAGAAGGCGTTCCGATGGGGCATTTGATATTTACTATAACTACCCAGAAAGAAAATACCGTGTAATGTCTCATCATATTTTTTATGCGACTAAAGAGCATCCAGTAGATGTGACAATTCTCGCTCGGCTGCACAAGTGAACCGTACAAGCCAAACCAATGGCATTGGCCGTAAATAAATGGGGTCATAAATGGGGTCAGTGAAAGCGCCGGGATAAACCGGCTTGGAAATGAGAATGAAAGAGTCTTACGAAGAACAACCAGCCATTGACTTTGGCCACGAACCCTACGCTGGGAACAGTAATGTTCCGGGTGTAGCATGGGCAAGTGGAGACGCAGGCCAGCCATTGAGCTCCGAAATCAAGATTCCCGTGTGCCGACCTTGTACTGACAGGGGGAAGGCAACATCATCCTTACCGCCAAGGCAAGGTGAGGGTGGACACGGCGGAGTCTTAGAACCTGTGCATGTGTCGAAGTTCCCAGCACGAGAACCGGGAGAGCCTGATGGTATTCGTGACAACAAGCCTCCGCCAAGGGGTTTCAAAACGGATCGCTGGTTTAACGTCTCCGACGGTAACGACCAGATGCACGCTAACAGGAAGTCAGATGGGTCAATAATACCTGCGAAGTCTGCGAACAAGGGCACCTCTGAAATGCCTGCGGAGTGGATGGAGGTAAGGAACCCAGCCGAGAGGAATGCGGCACAGTCTGCCTCGCCCCGGACACAGAGCCGGAATCAGGTGGAGTCCAGCGGGCTGGACCGTGTGCGTGGTGCCGCCCGCAAGGACGGCGATTTGAAGTTTACGGCATTGCTACACCATGCGGATGTCGATGCGTTGCGACGGTCTTTCTTTAAATTAAAGAAGACGGCGGTGGTCGGGATCGATGGGATGACGTGGCATGACTATGGACAGGCTCTGGAGGAAAATCTAATAGATCTCCATGGCCGGATACACCGGGGAAGCCACCGGGCAAAACCGTCGCGCAGACGATATATCGACAAACCCGATGGCCGGAAACGGGCGCTGGGCATTGCGTCTCTGGAGGATAAAATCGTCCAGCACGCGGTGGCGGAGATATTACAAAGCGTCTGCGAGGTGGATTTCCTCGGATTCAGCTATGGCTTCCGTCCGGGAAAGAGCCAGCATGATGCGCTCGATGCATTGAGTGTTGGCCTTTGCCGCAAGAAGGTGAACTGGATATTGGATGCCGATATCGAAGGGTTCTTCGACGCGATTGACCACAACTGGATGATCGTGTTTCTGGAACGCAGGATCGGTGATCGCCGCGTGCTGGGGCTGATCCGCAACTGGTTGGAAGCTGGGATCAGCGAGGACGGACAGGTGACGAAGGCCAGTGTGGGCACGCCACAGGGAGCGGTGATTTCGCCGCTGCTATCGAACGTGTATCTGCACTACGTCTTTGACTTATGGATACAATGGTGGCGCGAAAGTCGCTGTCACGGAGATATGGTCGGCCATCCCACGCGGATTTTTTCTGATCACTCATGCTGGGCCGCTTTCGATCCTATCGTCTTCTCGCCGGAGCTTTTCTCGCGGAAGCGATTTCCACGATGAGGCGGTGGAGGACGAGGCGGTGATCGAGGCCGGTGGTGACGAGCGCTTGGTCGGCCTTGAGGGTGGCTTCGAGGACGTGCTGGAGGCCGGCGAGTTCGAAGTTTTTCGAGTTCTCGGCGGCGAGGAAAATCGGGAAAACGTTCACACCGGAGCCGTCCTTTTTCTGTGGGAGCCAGGAGCGGTCGGATTCAGGAAGGCGGTTGAGGCCGCCCGAGAAGGCGCTGTAATTGCCGGTCGGGACTTTGAATTTCTCGATGATCAGCTTGGCCATGAAAAGATTCCTCACGACGCCGATGATGGAGGCGCGCATGATGCCAATGGCCGATTCGTCGGCTTCGAGTTGTTCATCGATGAGCTGGATGGCGCGGGCGGCGTTGCCAAGTTGGATGGCTTTGCCGATTTCAAAAACGACAGCCGCACGGCTGAGCGGGACGAGCACGCGGACATCGTCCTCGGTGACTTCGCGGCGTTCTTCGCCAAGGTAGAGGTCGAGTTTTTCCAACTCGTTGCCGATTTGTTGGGATTGCTCGCCGGCGAGCATGACGAAAAGGGCCATGGCGTCTGGTTCGAAACGGAGGCCGAGTTCCTTCGCGCGTTTGGTGACGAGTGAGGCAACTTGGTCCTGCCAATCGTCGCGGCTGGTGTCGATGCGGTCGTGGACCTGGACGTCGGCGGCTTTTTCGATGAATTTCCAAAATCCTCGGCGCTTGTCGATGCCTTGGGCGGTCATGAGAAATTTCACGCCGTCGGGGATGCCTTTTTCGAGCGTGGCGCGGAGGCTTTCGACCCCGGCTTCGGTGCGCTGCGAGCGGCCGGTGACGTTGTCGGCGAGGAAATTGGCATTGCGCAGCCAGACCACCTTGTCGCCGCCGAACATTGGCATTGTCAGGAGGGCCTGGACGGTGGTGGAGCAGATTTCAAAGGCGGATTCGGAGTTGTCCGCAATGCCGTCGATGGTTTCGTGGGTGAAACCGTCGTCCACGCTGCCGGTGAGCTCGTTGTAGAGGTGGAGCGCCTTTTCACGGACGAGACCTTCATCGCTGCCAACGACGGCGAAGAAGTTTCCGGATTTCTGAGGAGATGTCTTCGGTTTCGCGGCCACGGGGATTTCCTAAAGGGATGCGGAAGGGTCTGCAAGCGTGGGCTCAAATCTGACCTTCCGAGGAATGCTCAGTTCTCCGGAGCGATCCGGCTTTCCTAAAGTTTTTCGAGTTCCTCCAGATCGATCCGGTCTTTTGGTCGTCCAGAGGCGGCTTTATTGCGCATCAGGTCTTTCTTGCTGATGAACTTCATTTTTACCTTCGCAATCTCCACTTCAACCTTGCGCTCAAAACATTCGTTAAAACGCACGCCATCGATGCCTGTAAGAACTTGGATTTTTCTCGGTTCTCGTCCGATTTCGACGACGAAGTCCTTTTCCAGAAAGTCTCCCAGGGTCAGGCCGATCTCCCCGAAGCCGAATTTTTCGAAAACCCGCAGAATTTTGGCAGCATTCTCATTGCTGATTTCCACGAAAAAATCGATGTTACCGGTATATCGTGGAAACCCATGCAGGCCGACTGCATAGCCTCCGACGATCAGGTAATCAACGTGCTCCGCTTCGAGTAATTCGATAAATCCGAGGAAATCGGGATTCAGATTGTCCATCGGTTTGATTGGTTTGGCAGATGACGGCCATCGCGCTGAGGCGCTCTTCGTAGCTGCGGAGCTTCCATGGGTTTTCCCGGTCCCGAAAGGCTTTGAGCGTTCTCTTGGTGACTGTTTTTTCCATGGATTTGTGGTTTTTTTCTCACGAAGGGTCGCATGTTTGGAGTTGCGCCGCCAGATCAATTCAGCGATTCGGGTGAATCGCTGAGACGCTCGATTTTTTTCCGTTCGCGGGCTTCGCGGAAGAAGCTTTGGAGGACGTAGAGGCATTCTTCACCGAGCACGCCGGGGGTGACATCGCAGCGGTGGTTGAGCGGGGGATTGGATTCGAGCAGGTTGATCCAGCCGCCGGCTGCACCGGCTTTCGGGTCCGGGCAGCCGAAAACGACGCGCTCGGGGCGGCAATGAACGATGGCTCCGGCGCACATCGGGCAAGGTTCTTTGGTGACGTAGAGCGTGCATTTTTCCAGCCGCCAATCGCCTAGCGCGACTTGCGCGGCGGACAGCGCGAGCATTTCCGCGTGGGCGGTGGCGTCCTTGAGGGTTTCCACCTGATTCCAAGCGCGGGCGATGATCCGTCCCTCGCGCACGATCACCGCTCCGATGGGGACTTCTCCGGCAGTGTAAGCTTTTCTCGCCTCACGCAGCGCCTGGCCCATGAAATATACGTCGCTGTGCAAATCGATAATCGGTCCTTCGTCGTCCACGCCCGATGGGTAATGGATGCCGCAGCGGGAAGCACGACGTTTCCTGCGCGGCGGAAAATTTTCCGTGCGGGGCGGTGAAATCCGTGGTTCGTATCCCGCCTGTGATCCCTAAAACTTATCAGGACCGAGTCATCGCCCCGTCGTTGCTGGCGGCGGATTTTTCACGCATCGGAGAAGAAGTCAGCCGCGCGATCCATGCCGGAGCGGATTGGCTGCATCTGGACGTGATGGATGGAAATTTCGTGGACAACATTTCCTTCGGCCCGGCGGTGGTGCAGACGGTGCATGAATCGAACGATATTTATCTCGATGTCCATCTGATGATTTCCCGGCCGGATCATTATTTGGCGCGTTTTGTGGCGGCGGGTGCGGACATGATCACTGTCCATGTCGAGGCCGAGCATGACGTGGCGGAAACGCTGCGCCGGATTCGCGAGGCTGGCTGCGAGGCGGGTCTTGCGCTCAATCCCGCCACGCCCTTGAGCGCGGTGGAGCCATTTCTCGATCAGATCGACCTGCTGCTTTGCATGACCGTGGTTCCCGGCTTCGGCGGACAGGCGTTCATGCCGGAGATTCTGGAGAAAATCACGGCTGCGGTGAAAATCAGACAGACAAAAAACCTCTCGTTCCACGTTCAAGTGGATGGAGGCATCGATGCCGTCACGGCAGCCCGGTGTTACAGTGCTGGTGCGAATGTGATGGTCGCCGGTTCCTCCACGTTCCGTGCGCCGAGTATGGCGGACGCCGTCACCGCCATTCGTAACGCATGAAAAACCAGTTCATTTTCCCCACCATCGCCGCCTTGATCGGATTTTCCGCCGCATGGGCATTGAAGCCGAGCGCACCCGCACCTGTCGCGTCGGGTTCGGTTGTGGACGCAGAGCCGAAAAAAACGACGCGCCCCACAGCCCCTGAAACCCATTCGTCATCGACCGTTGGGAAGCGTCCGACCGAAGTGAAAGCCACGGATTTCCCGCTGGTCGATCTCGCGGAAAAAGGCCCGCAAAACCGCGAGGAGGCGAAAATGCTGCGTTTGACCGAAGCTCTCGGCCTGACCATCGATCAGCAGGGTGAAATCATCCGGCTCGTCGAAGAAAGCCACAACAGCGTCAATCCGAACCTTTCGGTGATGGAGGATCTCGCCGCTCGTGGCAAGGTGATCGAGGACGCCATCGGCAAGCTTCTCAGCCCGGAACAGCTCGCGAAATTCAACGAACTCCGGGTCCGTGAGCGCGACAACCAGATCGAGTCGCGCGCCCAGCACGAACTCACCAAGGTGATCGAGGAAATCGATCTTTCCCCCGAACAGCGCGATCAGGTGATGGAGCGGCTCCGTCAATCCTCGAAAGCCGAATTGCAGGCCATTCCGGCTGCGGCGACGCTGCTGTTTGAAAAATCCGTGCTGCCTACCGGCAAGACCGAGATTTCCGTCGATGGCATTCTGCTTCTCGCCAAGATGGGAGAACCGATCGACGCCACCGATCCGATAGCGGCTCACAAGAAGGTAATACAAACCCAGCGCCAGAATCTTGAGGAAAAACTCAAGTGCTACGACGGCATCCTAACGCCTGCCCAGATGGGCCAATACTACGCGGCCGCCGCAGAGCAAAACGCCATCTTGGATCGGACGGCAGCCGCGATGAATCCGGGCTCTCAGGTTGAAGCTCCGGCGCCACCGTCGATCACGGACGTCAAGCGCACCGAGGTTCCTGCGACCGAAGATTCAGAGACTGAGTCGGATACCGACGAAAATTGATCGCGCGGGGGCTGATCGGCGCTTAGACTGTCTGGCAGGAACCCCCGCTAAGAAATCATGCCGCTCATCGATCATTTGTTTGCCATCGGCCCGATCCGCAAGGCGATTTGGAAACTCTGGTATCCCTTCCTCACGCGCCGGCTTCAGGACGAGGATGTGATTTTTCTCAACTACGCCTTCGAAACGGACCCTCCGATGGCGATTCAGCTCTCGCCGGATGACGAACCGAACCGCGCGTGCATCCAGCTCTACCACCACGTCGGCATGCAGGTGAATCTCCACCGGAAAAACGTGCTCGAAGTCAGTTGCGGCCATGGCGGCGGGGCCTCCTATCTCGCCCGCACTCAGGAACCCGAAAAATACACCGGGCTCGACCTCAATCCTAGCGGAGTGGAGTTTTGTAAAAAACGCCATCGGATTGTCGGCCTCGATTTCGTCCAAGGCGACGCGCAGAATCTGCCATTTCCGGACAACTCGTTCGATGCGGTCATCAATGTCGAGGCTTCGCATTGTTATCCGGATTTTCCGAAATTTCTCTCGGAAGTCGCCCGTGTTCTCAGGCCCTGCGGTTTTTTCCTCTACGCGGATTTCCGTTTCAGCGATGGCATCGATCAATGGGAAACCGCGATGGAAGATTCGGAGCTCAAGATCAAGCAGGGCAGGGACATCAGCCCCGAAGTGCTGCGCGGCATGGATAGGAATTCCGCCCGCTCGTTGGAATTGCTCGATCGAAAGCTGCCGAAATTTCTGCACGAGCTCGGCCGCGACTTCGCCGGAGTGCAGGGCTCGCGGGTTTACAAGGCCCTGCAGGACGGCTCGCTCTCGTATCGCTCATACTGTTTTCAGAAAAAGGCCTGAAAATGATGCTCGGGATGAACGGGGAAGCCAAATAACGCCTCCGCCGTTTGAACCGGAATTTTCTCCACGCTTGCCGTGTGCCGGACAGTCGATTTCACTCCTTTCATGACACGTCCAGACGGCCGCCAGAACGACCAACTCCGCGAAATTTCCTTCATTCCGAACGTCGCGCCCTACGCCACGGGCTCGGTGCTTGTTTCCTTCGGCGATACGCGGGTCATCTGCTCCGCCACGATTGAAGACGACGTGCCGCGCTGGATGCGTGCCCAACGGGTGGAAGGTGGCTGGCTGACGGCGGAATATTCGATGCTGCCGTACTCCACGCTCGAGCGGAAACCGCGCGACATTTCACGCGGCAAACTCGACGGCCGTTCGTCTGAAATCCAACGCCTCATCGGCCGTGCCCTTCGCGCCGTGGTCGATCTGAAAAAAGTCGGACAACGGACGATCTGGATCGATTGCGACGTTCTCCAGGCCGACGGAGGCACCCGCACCGCCTCGATCAGCGGCGGTTGTGTCGCCATGGCCATCGCCCTCAACAAGCTGATGGCTGAAGGGAAACTCAAACAATTCCCCATCAAAAAACTCGTCGCCGCGGTATCCGCCGGCGTCTATCAAGGCGTCCCTGTCCTCGATTTGAACTACCCGGAAGACAAGGACGCTTCTGTCGATTTCAACGTCGTGATGACCGAGACGTCGGAGTTCGTTGAAATCCAAGGCAGCGGCGAGGAAGCTGTTTTCTCGTCTGAGGAAATGACCGCGATGCTCGATCTCTCCCGCAAGGGAATCGCCGAAATCATCTCCCTTCAAAAAGCCGCCATCCTCACTGCGGACCGCGCCGCGCCCGCCGATCTCGCATCGCTGGCCGCAGCATTCGGGAAGTGATTCAAAAATGGTCCCCACAGTCCCCTGTGCGGCTCTTCCGCTCACAGGACAGAGCGGGCCACTTGTTCACATTCCATGCTCCCTGTTCACGGGTTGCGGAAATCCTCGGTTTTCCCCTTGGCGAAATCCGCTTGGGAGACTAGACAACGCCTGCCATGACCCGCTCTTCCATCGAAGCCGCAACCAAGATTTTCCTCGTCGCCCTGATCTGCGTGTTCATTTACACGGTGACCAAGGTGCTCCATCAGATGGGCTTCATGTGAGCTTGGGACGGGTTTTCCGCTATTTCCAAGTCACCGCGACTTCGGCCATGCGGCCGCTTTTGTCATCATATTTGAGTAGCCCGTGTTCGAGGGCGTATTCGTGGACACATTTGGTGACTTTCACGTCGTAAGCGCAGTATTCGGCGATTTTCCGAAGAGGTCCGAAATCGCCGGATTTCTTGTGTTCCTGCCACCAGCGCAGTGCGTCCAGACCATCGGCGGTTTTGCCGGTGCCGAGTGAGGCGGACGCCACGGAATCGAGCTTGAGGCGGAATCCGAGGATGGTTTCGAGTTCCAGCATCATGTCGAGATTGAGCGTCTGCTCGGCGAGGGTGTGGAAGACGTAGGGCTGGAGCACTGGGTAATCGAACTGCATGTGGTTCCAACCGACCACAAGATCGGCGCGGACGAGTTCTTCTCCGAGTTTTTCCATCTCGCTCTCGCCGTAGATTTCGTAAGTCCCGCGGGCGGTGCTGTAAGTGACGGCGATTGAGACGCCCATTTTGGATTTGTTTGAAAATCCCCCCACGTCGCCGAAGCTGCGCTGTGTTTCCAAATCGAAATAGACGATGTTTTTCCCTGCCACGCGCGTTTCTATTCGAGGGAACGGGCGGGCCGCAAGTATTGGGTGGGCGGCGGACTGAAAAGTATCTGGAGACTCGCCAAGTGAGATCGGCGTGTGGCAGTTTTTCGTTCACTGATCATGTCTGACTCCGTTCGTGCTGACAAATGGCTGTGGGCCACGCGATTTTTCAAAACCCGTGGTCTTGCCGCAGAGGCCTGCGCGACGGGAAAGGTGAAGCGCGGCGGGCATTCATTGAAGGCATCCACTTCGATTCATCCCGGCGATTTGCTGGAAATCCCGTTTCCCGAAGGCCCGGGCGTGCGTTCGATCTCGGTCAAGGCGGTGATCAGCCTGCGGGTCGGCGCGCCGCAAGCGCAGGCTTGTTACGAAGAGCTGACGACGGAAGCGGTTTTCGAAAATCTGAAACAATGGCTCACTGCGAAACGCGAGGCGGCGAAGGGCCGGCCGACGAAGCGGGATCGCCGGGAAATCGATAAAATCCACGGTTTCTGGGATCGCCCGCCGGAGGTTTATTAGTGCGCTGCTGAACAAAAAAATCCCGCCCCGGCACAAGAGGCCGAAGCGGGACTGCCATGATAAAGCGGGTAGCGCCTTATTCGGCGTTTCCTTCCTCTGGTGGAGAAGCGGAGTTCGCGTCTTCGTCGGGAGGCGGCGGACCATGCGGGTGCAGTTCTTCGGGGGAAAGTTCGCCATCGCCGTCCTTGTCGAGCTCCTTGAGAGACTCGGGAGCGCCTTCCATTTCCTTTGCGGAAACGGTGCCATCATGATCCGCGTCCAGCACGGCGATCACGGGTGGGACCGGGCGTTTTCCACCGGGAGGCGGATCTTTTTGAACATCGCCATCTTTCGGCGGCGGAGGTGGCATACGGAGTTCTTCGGCGGTGATTTGTCCGTCGCCATTTCTGTCCAGTTTCGCGAGATCTTCGGAGGCGGCTTTGATTTCAGCTTCGGAGAGAATGCCGTCGTGATCAGCATCGAGCACCGCGAACAAAGGCGGCACTGGCGGCGGCCGGCGATTTCCGCGGTTGCCGGGTTTTTGAGCGAAAGCGGATGTGCTCGCAATCAGCGCGAGGATCCACTGGATTCGGTAGGTTTTCATCATTTTGGCGGGTTACTGGAAGATGGGAATTCCGCCCCGGTGGTGCTTGCACCGGAGCGGGATGAATGGTGATCGGGCCGGTGGGTTGGCCGGCATCCGCTCACGTATCGTCTTTGTGGGGAGGTTTTTTCCCGGGGTTGAGTTCCTTGCGGGAAAGGGTGCCGTCCGAGTCCTTGTCGAGGGCGATGAGTGATTCCGGTGCGGCTTCGATTTCCTCTGCGGAAAGCGAGCCGTCCCCGTCGAGATCAAGCGCGGCGAGCAGTGGTGGCGGAGGACCTTGGTGGTCAGGAGGCGGCGGCGGAGCTTGCGCGCCCTTGTCCCCGCCCTTTTTCTTGGGTGGCTTCGGGTGGATTTCCTTCGGGGAAAGCGCGCCGTCGCCGTTCTTGTCGAGGGCATCCAGGGCGATGGAGGAATTGCTGATTTCGTCCGGCGAGAGCTCGCCATCACGATTGGTATCGAGAGCGACCAAAAGTGGCTGCGGTGGCGGCGGTGGTGGACGACGATCCCCCGGTGGTTTCGGTTCGGCGGCATTGGCGGCCAAGGTGGTGATGGCAGCGAGAATCAGATGAATGCGGATCGGTTTCATGATTTGATGGGTTCGTTGAGTGGGTCTGCGTTCCATCGGGAACTGCGCTGATGAAACCGGATGTGTGTGAACTCCGTGTGTGGAATTGGCTCAAATTTGTTAAATTTGTGTAAAAGCTGTGGGCTAAGGCGGCAGTTGCCTGCTAATGAGTGTCTAACGATGGAAACCGAAGCCAATCACCGTCTCTTGGTCGTCGATGACGATCGCAAGCTCGCCGGGCTGATCCGCGACTATCTCACACCGATGGGCTACCAGGTGGAACTCCGCCACAATGGGCCCGATGGCCTCGCCGAGGCGCTGGCGATGCCCTACCAGGCGGTGATTCTGGACGTGATGATGCCCGGCATGGATGGCTTTGCGGTGCTGCGGGAATTGAGGAAAAAATCCGATGTGCCGGTGCTCATGCTCACCGCATTGGGCGAGGAGGCGGACCGCATCGTGGGTTTGGAAATCGGAGCGGACGATTATTTGCCGAAGACGTTTTCTTCTCGGGAACTGCTTGCCCGGCTCCGCGCCGTGACCCGGCGTTCGCGGGTGCAGCCAGGAGCGGACGTCGTTCGCGAGCTTGTCGCCGGATCGCTGCGGCTTTGCGAGGACACGCATTCGGTGGTTCTTGGCGATGTCCCGTTGGACCTGACGACGCTGGAGTTTGCCATTCTAACGGCTCTTTTGAAATCGAAGGGTAGAGTGAAAACCCGCGAACGTCTCATCGAGGAAGTCTCCGAGCGGCGTTTCGATGTGTTTGATCGATCGATCGACGTCCACGTTTCCTCGCTCCGGAAAAAGCTGGGCGACGACGCAAAAAATCCCCGTTTCATCCGCACCATCCGCGGGATCGGCTACTCACTTCAGGAGCCTGAAACTCCGGACCCTGGCCAATCATGAAAGCGCGCCCCCATTTTCCACTGCTTGCGAAGGTATTAGGGTGGCTGCTGTTGCATCTGCTGATCCTGGTCCTCGCGTTCTTTTTATTCGTCAGGTGGCAGTTGGGATTGGGGTTGGATTCGCTGCTCAGCGGTTCGGCCGGAGATCGGCTGCGTACTTTCGGTGACGCGGCCCGGGAGGAAATCATCTCCCTCAGGCGTCCGATGTGGAATGCCGCGATCAAGCCATTGGCGGATCAGAAAAAGGTCACGGCGGCGATTTTTGATTTCAACGATCCAAGGAGTTTTCCTGTCGCCATACCCCCCAACATTCTCGAGCGCACGAAAACCGCTCTTCCTCCGCAGCCGCCGGTTCCAATCCGTCGCGGCCCGCCCCCCATCGGTAGGGACGGCCCGCCCGAGGGACGCGGCCCCTTGGGAAATCGTGGAATGGCGCCGATGGATGATTTCCTGGATGATCGCCCGCCTCTGGAAGATCGACCGCGGCAGGACGATGGTCCGCCCCAGGTGAATGGGGATGGCATGCCCGTTTTATCAAACATGCCGAACACTCGTCCCGCCTTTTTGCTCCGTGGTGAGAATGGCGATGGATATTGGGCTGGCATCCAAATCACCTTGCCGGGGCCTTTTGGGCAAAAACCGGGCCGTCATCACCTTTTGCTCGTCCGTGCGGACAGGCTCGATGGTTCCGGCATGTTCTTCGATTTCAAGCCGTGGCTTTGGGGAGGTCTCGCTGTTCTTGCTCTGAGCCTCGCGTTTTGGACGCCATTTGTTTGGGGAATCACGCGCTATCTCCATAAGTTGACCGGTGCCACGGATCGGATCGCTGCCGGGGATTTTAAGATTTCGCTACCAGCACGTGGGAATGACGAACTCGGGAATTTGGGAGCCGCCATCGAAGCAATGGCGATCCGGCTTGATCATTTGATTTCCGGGCAAAAACGTTTCCTCGGGGACGCTGCTCACGAGCTTTGTGCTCCGCTCGCTCGTTTGCGCACCGGACTTGGCATTTTGGAAATGAAACTCGGAGAAAGTGACCAAATTCATCTCGCATCCATCGAATCGGACGCGCAGGAGTTGGCCACGCTCGTTGAGGAAATTCTCGCATTTTCCCGTGCAGGGAACCGAACGCCGCGTAGGCAATCCATTCATCTGGAACCAATCATCCGGGAAACCGCAGCCCGTGAAGGCGGGCATCTCGATTCTGAAATCAGCGTTTCACCCGACCTGACAGCCATCGCGGACCCTTCGCTCCTGGGCCGGGCGCTCGGAAACTTGATCCGGAACACCGGTATCCACGCAGGACCGAATGCGAAAGTCAGCATTAGTGCGATCGAGAGCGGAGAGTTCGTCTCAGTGACCGTCACTGATGATGGGCCCGGCGTGCCACCTGATGAGCTGCCTCGCCTTTTTGAGCCGTTCTACCGGCCCGACCGTTCACGTAGTCGTGATACCGGCGGCAGCGGACTCGGACTAGCCATCGTTCGCACCGCAGTTGAAGCCTGTGGCGGTGAGACATTTGCGGCTCTTCCAATGGATGGCGGGTTTTCCGTCACCATCCGCCTGAGAAAGTCTCCGCTGGAGGAGGTTTGAGCCCGACTTTTGGAAATTAGGACGACGAAATCATCGCTGAACTCGTTTCAGTGGCGGATTTGTCACCCGTTTTTGCTCCCAAGTTGTAAAATCCGGCCCCTTGAAACTCCAAATCTGCGCCGCTTTGGTTAGGGTTTCGTGTTTTTCCGCGCGAAAAAACCCATATTCCATAAGGGATTGCGGGGCGGCTTCGGAAAAAATGAAAAAACCGGATCAAAATGGGTTGACCCAAGGCGGTGGGTTGCCCTAGGTTTCGCCCGTCGCCACG
>JBDSZP010000184.1:0-19006 GCA_039925065.1 Luteolibacter sp. | reverse complement strand
GATGTCGATGGTATCCTTCGCGAGCAAGGTAACTCCCCATTCGAATTCATCCAAACCAGTGGAGCCGGTGATGAGTTGGAGAATACGACCGGAATAAGTGCGGCCAACACGGGCGTGACCGGCCATGAGCTTTTTCCGAGCTTCGAAATCGAGCGAATACCAGTTGTCCCCACCGTTGCGGCGCTTGGACATCGGGTAGAAACAAATCACCGGCCAATCGGGCAAAACCGGATAGAGGCGGTGTTTCAAATAATGCGCCATCCGGTCGTCGAATGCCTTGAGCCCGGCTTCAAACTCGGGTGATCCTTCGACGAGGCCCTCTTCCGCAATCAGCGTTTCCGCGGAATATTGCTCCCGGGTGGTGGTGTATTCCGAGCTCTCGGTTTGTGAGAGATAGGAATAGACCGGGCTAAGAATTTCCGGCCCAAGGGAAAGAGTGAGCTGTTTCTCGTAAGTGTTCGCCACTTGCAAGTCCGGCGTGAGCAGCATGAATCCGAGGTCCGCCTTCGGGGTGGCGATGGAGAAAATCAGCAGATGCGTGTCCGGATTGGCGCGGATTTCCTGCACTAGCTCGGTCAGCCGGGTCTTCGCCTGGCGCTTCTCCTCATCGCTGTAGAGCGCCCATTGCGCGTGATCGACGTGATAAAACAAATGCATGACGTGCCAGCCTTCGCGGGGCACGAGCGGAGTGACTTCTTGATTGGACATAGGGTGAAAATTAGCGGCGGTCGGAGGAAATGTTCATTTCAAAGAGCTTTTTGAAACTTTCGTTAGGAGAGTTTGCGGAGGGAGCTTCGTAAACTTCGATGGTCCATGGCTCGCTCTCCCCCGTGCGATAGGCGGCATACATCCCGTCATCTTCAAAGCCGGCGGTGGCGGGAACTTCGAATGTTTGCCCAGCACGGACGGTCCGGGTCACGGCATCACCGATGGATTGCTTTTCATGATTGCGGAAAAACACGCGGATCGCCGCATCTCCTTCGCCTGTGGTGAGGCGGACGACGGGAATGAACTCCGTGCCCCGGCGGACCGTATCCGGGTTTTTCCCTCCCAAAATCGGCACGCGCCAATAGGTCTCAGCGGAATTGATTTTGATGTGTTCACCCTTGATTGGAAAATCGTTGGACTTCACTCGTGCGGATTCGGTGGGCAGCTTGCTCAGCGAGAAAATTACGATCATTCCAGCACCGACCACGAGAAGCCCCAGCAAGGTAGCGAGTCCGATGCGCTCCACCTTCGACAATCTCAGATGCGGTCGTAACGAAACCGGCTTCACGCCCTCACGATATACCGGGGAGAATTCGTCCGAGTCATCCGGGGTTTGGTCAGGTGTTGGCATGCTGGGCACGGCAAGTTCCTTCACCGACGGCTCGGAAGGCTCGACGGATTTTGCAGGCTCCGGCGCTTTTTCCAGAGGTAAATCGGAAATTTCCTCGGTGGGAGTGGCGTTTTCCCAGTGGTCGAGATCATCGAAATCACTGTCGGCTTTCGATGTCCCGGGCCCAAGTTCCATAGTGCGGCTCTTGGACTTCACCTTGTTGACGTTCATCCGGATGCGGTCCTGATTTAGCGGAGCCTTCGCTCCCCCCGGGTCCTTGATCGGCCGCGCCTTGGCAGCATCGGAGTTCCGCGCAGGAGGTACTACCGAATCGGGCGGGGTCGCCGGGGCCGCGGGACTTTGCTCGGCAGGAGAATCCAAGTCATCAAATGCCCACAAATCCATTTCGGTCGTGTCCTTGGCAAGGTTCCCTTTGTTCGGGCGATGCCGCGGCGGAAGGGAAGATCCCTCGGAGGGTGAAGGTGAATCGGGTGACATGGCGGACAGGTTTGTTTGTCTTAAAGACAGGACTCGGTCTTGACCAGTGCAAAGCCAATTCCCAGTTTCTGGAAAAATCCAGTTGCATCCAGAGCCCCGCAAAGGCATCGAAGGGCGAGCAAATCCTTTTATTCCACCATGGCTGACCGCGAAGACAAAAATATCGAAAACGTTCCTGGCAAATTCTACGTGGACAGCCAATGCATCGACTGCGACCTCTGCCGCGAGACTGCCCCAAACAATTTCACCCGCGCCGAGGACGAAGGCTATTCCTACGTTTACAAGCAGCCGGTCAACGACGAGGAAGTCGCCCAATGCCGCGAAGCCATGGAAGGCTGCCCAGTCGAAGCCATCGGCGAGGACGGCGAGGCATAACCGCCCCGCTGTCATGAGAAAGAAACCGCGCCCAGGCAGAATCCGAGAGGAAATCCTGCGGGAATGGCGCGGTTCCGACGAACCGGCCGATCTGAATGCCGGGATTCACAAGGCGGCAAATTTCGTAGCCGCCATCCTGCGCGCCGCCGGAGCTGAGGACGGGCTCAATGAAGACAAAGTCCGCGCCACCTGGAAAGAACTCGCTGGCGAATTCATCGCCCGCCACACCGAGCCGATCTCCGTCAAGGGTGGCCACCTCGTCCTCCGCGTCACCCAGCCCGCGCTGCGCTTCCAATTGGAACAGATGAAACCCATGCTGCTCACCCGTATCCGCACGCAACTCGGGGAGGGAAAGATCAAGTCCATCAAGTTCCAACTCGGCTAATGCAAGCTTACCGCGACTCAAAGGTCGCGGAGGGACGCAAAGTTTTGAAAATTGTGACTCTGATTGAAACCTCCCCTGCTCCACTATCCCCCTGTCTTCCTTCGCGTTCCTCTGCGAACTTCGCGACTTCGCGGTAAACTAAATTTTTTCCCCATCCCATGTTTCGCAACCTCATTTTCGATTGGTCCGGCACGCTTGTGGACGATCTCGGCCCGGTCATCGAGGCTACCAACGCCGTTCTAGGGAAATACGGAGTCGCTCCGCTCGACCGCGAATCGTTCCGCCGCAGTTTCCGCCTGCCCTATAGCGAATTTTATCACGAACTCCTGCCGGACATCCCTCTCGATGAACTGGAATCCCACTTTCGCCCCGCCTTCGATGCCGCCATCACGCCGGTGACGGTCCTCCCTCACGCTCGGGAAAAACTCGAATGGTGTACGGCCCTTGGTATCCGTTGTTTCGTTCTCACATCGATGGACACCCTCGCTTTCGAGCGCCAAATGGAAGAATTCGATCTAGGCAGGCATTTCGAGGCCACCTACTCCGGCGTTCTGGACAAACGCGAGGTCATCCACCAGATCCTCGCCACCCACGATCTCAACCCCGCCGACACCGCCTTCGTCGGTGACATGACACATGACGTCGAGACCGCCCGCCACGGCGGAGTTTCCTCCATCGCCGTGCTCACCGGTTACAACCACGCGGAAATCCTCGCCGCCGTTCGACCGGACCTCACTGTCCCGGACTTGGGCGTGCTTCGCGGCCTGCTCGACCGCCGCCGCAGCGTCACCCGCCCCATCGCCACCGTCGGCGCGCTGCTTCACGACGGCCACGGGAAAATTCTCCTCATCCGCACCCACAAATGGGGCCACCGCTGGGGAATCCCCGGCGGAAAAATCGAGCGTGGAGAATCGTCCATCGCCGCCCTACGCCGCGAAATCCGCGAGGAAACCTCCCTCGAACTTGACGACATCCGCTTCGCCCTCGTTCAGGATTGCATCGACTCCCCGGAATTCATGCGCCCCGAGCATTTCCTGCTTCTGAACTACGTCGCCCGCGCTCTCACCACCGCCGTCCAACTCAACGACGAAGCCGAAGAATTCCTCTGGCTCTCCCCCGCCGAGGCTCTTTCGCTCGATCTCAACCACCCCACCCGCGTCCTCCTCGCCGAGGCCATCGAGCAAAATCTAGTGTAACACAGACATTCCTGTCTGTTCCTTAACATGCACTCTCCCGACACCATCGAAATCCGCCGCCTGCGTGTCAGCACCCACATCGGCGTGCCGGATGACGAACGCGCCGAGCCACAAAACCTGCTCATCACCATCCGGATGATCCCGGTCCAGGGCTTCGATGGTCTCGCCGATGAAATTTCCCGCACCATCGACTATTACCAAGTCTCGCAGGAAATCGAAACCCTCGCCGCCGACCGACCGCGCCGACTGATAGAAACCCTCGCCACCGACATCGCCGATCACCTGCTGGGAAATCACCCGCTGGATCGCGTCACCATCACCATCGAAAAGCACATTTTACCGAACACCGAGTGCGTTGCCGTGCACATCGAACGGGCCCGGTGATCCCTACTGTCAGACCCAGGGCAGCGGGTAACAGAAATGAGGTCACCATTCCTCTTTCTGATTAGAATATATAAAAACTTCAATTATATCATTGACGCATCCATAGCGGATCGCATATCCATTCCGAACCTTCAGCAAGCCATGCAATCAAACACACAACTCCATCATCCGCAGTCGCCCCAGTGGTCGCTCGGATTTGATATGGTCGTGCGCATCGGCAAGATCGGGCTCAGTCTCAATTTTGGGACCGTAAACCGCATGCCGGATTTTACAAACGAGTCCTTCACCAAGGAGGCAGGCAGGTAGTTCATCGGAAAACGATCATCGGAATTTTTCGAGAACCCCGCCCCGCTTCACAGCCGGCGGGGTTTTTGTTTTCCGTCAACCATTGCGCCATAACGAACTTACACTTTCAAAATCAAACTATAACCAACACGCGAAACTCAATTGAACCACACATGAGGTATGAAACCCGCGTCAGCCGTGATTGGCGACACGGGTGGAACCCATCAAACTCCTGACGGAAATGTCCACAGCAAGCGCCCGCAATGACAGTCGCGGAGAGTGGAAACCATATCAAGTGAATCGCCTTCAAAGCGATTCGCCCAAGATATTGTATTGTCCGATCTTCCGCCTTGATAAGGTATATAAACCAGAGGACTCAGCATTGCCGACCACATCTATCATGCGAGGTTTAATTGAAACACTGAAAGATCCATCTATATGAAGCGGCCATCGTTCAAGAGTAGGATTCCTGACTTCCAACCAGACGATGTCGGTGCGATTCCGACTGGCCGCACCCATTTCCAAATAACAGCGGAGTAGCCAAGTGGTAAGGCAGCGGTTTCATACGCCGCGCATCGCCGGTTCGAATCCGGCCTCCGCAACCATTTTCCATTGATCATCAAAATCCGGCGCGCAACCGCGCCGGGAAACCACGGCTGTGTAGCTGAGACAGATTAGCGCCTCGCTGAAGACGAGGAGAGTCCGGTGCGATCCCGGATGCAGCCGCCATTTTCCGTAACCCGAAGCTTGGACCTCATCCGGCTTATGCGGATTCACCATTTCATGAAAACAAACATCGCTCCGCAGATCCCTGCTTTTCTCACCAAACATCCATTCTAAATTTTACTATATGAACACCAAAGACCTGATCCGCCTCGGCATCCCTGCCGGCGAACCGATCCAACACGCACAAGACTTCATTCGCAACTTCATCGCTGCCGGCAACCAAGCCTATCAGCTTGAAGACGAGCTTTTACAAATCGTCGCCAACCCGACTGAATTCTTTCCAGACGAACTGCGCGGTCCCCTCGCCCGAGCGATCCATCGTCCGGCCTTCATTCCACGAGCGGAACCCGCGCCCTGGCGTCAGTGGGGCGACGACCTCGAAGCGGACGCCCTCCGGCAAATGGTGAACGCTTGTGCCCTGCCCGTCTCCGTGGCGGGAGCCCTCATGCCCGATGCCCACCCCGGTTACGGACTCCCGATCGGTGGCGTTCTTGCCACAGAAAACGCCGTGATTCCCTATGCGGTCGGCGTTGATATCGCTTGTCGCATGAAACTCACCGTCTATGACCGCAAGGCGAATATCATTCCCGGCCAGCGCGACCGTCTTGCTAACATCATCGAGAGCGAAACCCGTTTCGGAATCGGATGTAGTTTCAAAGATCGTCGCAATCACGATGTGATGGACGATGACTGGACGGTTTCCCCGGTGACCCAACGCCTTCGTGACAAGGCATGGGGACAACTCGGAACCAGCGGCAGCGGCAACCATTTCGTTGAGTTTGGCGCGTTCACCATAACAAGCGATGAACTTGGTTTGCCGCATGGCGAATACCTGGCGCTGCTCAGTCACTCGGGATCGCGAGGAACCGGAGCGCAGGTTTGCGATACCTATAGCAAACGCGCCATGGCCCGCCGCAGTGAATTGCCGAAAGAACTCAAACACCTCGCATGGCTCAATCTCGATGAAGAGGACGGCCGGGAATACTGGAACGCTATGAATCTGATGGGCCGTTACGCCGCAGCTAACCACGACCTCATCCATAAACACATCGCTAAAAAAATCGGAATGCGTGCGATTCTCGACATTGAAAACCATCACAACTTCGCGTGGAAGGAATCCCACGTCATCAACGGCCGGAAACAGGAAGTCATCGTGCACCGCAAGGGCGCAACTCCTGCCGGTGCCGGAGTGCTCGGGATCATCCCAGGCTCGATGGCATCGCCCGGATTCGTCGTGCGCGGCAAGGGGCAATCCGAATCGCTCAACAGCGCATCGCACGGTGCCGGCCGCGCAATGAGCCGGACCAAGGCGATGCAATCGTTCACCTGGAGCGGCACCAAAAAACTCCTCGCCGAGCGCGGAGTGGACCTGATGTCCGCCGGGCTCGATGAAGTCCCGGGTGTTTATAAAGACATCCACACCGTGATGGCCGCGCAAAGCGACCTCGTCGAAGTACTCGGCCGCTTCGATCCGAAACTTGTAAAAATGTGTCCGCCCGGTGATCGGGCGGAAGACTGAAACTCACCAATGAAAGACATCCTTCACAAAACCACCGTTCTGGTACTCAACCGCAACTGGCAGGCGATCCACACCAAAACCCCGGCCGACGCTTTCTGCATGATGTCCAGCGGTGCCGCAAACGGACTCGATGTGCGGGGCGACGATCACCTGTTACCTATCTGCTGGGAGGATTGGCTAAAATTACCGATCCGCGATCAGGACCACGCGATCAACACGTCGCGTGGTCCGGTGAGAGTTCCGACCGTCATCGTGACAGCGAACTATGGTAAGGTCCCTCTCTGTCGCCCGCGCTTCGGTGCGCGCGGCATTTGGCAACGCGACGGCGGCATTTGCCAATACACCGGCAGAAAACTAACACCCAGTGAAGGTAACATCGATCACGTGGTGCCGCGTTCACGGGGCGGAGCCTCCTCGTGGAGCAATTGCGTCCTCTCCCACCGTGAGGTCAATTTCCGCAAGGCCGATCGCCTGCCGCAGGAGGCGGGACTGTGCCTACTCCGCAGCCCGACGATTCCGCGCGCCATGCCAGCGTCCATGCTGATCCGCAACCTCCACGGCATTCCCGATTGGCAGCGGTTTCTCGTCGGATAGGTGATGCAGCGTCAACGATGGCGTCAAAATTTCATCCTGGCCGAATAATTGGCACGCGTGGTGCTTAGTTACTTTTGTTGCGACACAACAGGCGGTCCGACTGAGATGCTCCAAGGTTAATGGGTTTTCCAAGGGGATGATCAGCCGGGCCGCTTTCTTTTTAAGAGCTTAAGGATTCGAGCCCCGGAAAACGCGGACTTGTTCTTGGTACCAACGGACGTTAAGTCTTCGGATGAAAAACGCCATTGTCGCTGACGCTCCCTACCGCCACATCGTCCTGTTCAAATTCAAGGACGGTGCCCCGGCGGCGGAAATCGAAAAGATTGAAAAAGCCTTCGTCGCGCTCAAGGGCAGCACAGGGTTGGTCCAGAAAATGGAGTGGGGCACCAACGTCAGCCCCGAGGGCAAGGCAGACGGATATACCCATTGCTTTTTCGTCACCTTCAAATCGAAAGCCGATCTCGAAGCCTATCTCCCGCATCCCGAGCACAAAAAGTTCGGTGCAAGTCTCAAAGGACTCATCGACAAAGTGCTGGTGATCGACTACGTCGCGAAGACTGCGGAGTAGATATCGCGAATTCACGCCCACTGCTAGAAGCACACTCACGCGGACGGATTTGCCGACGTATCGATCCATCGGTGAGGATAAACAGGCGCTGTTTCACGACAGGTGGAAACGTAGGCATTCCAGTCCGCAAGCTTCGGAAGATCCCGCGTCGCGCCACGAGCTTGCAACCGGACTTTCCTCTCTGCGGGTTGGCACCAGACATAGTGAAACTCCGGCATCACTCCGAACAGTGACTCCAGTCGCTTCGGCCATTCCGCATCGCCGCCCTCGCTGGTGAAAGGCCCGGCGATGACGACCGGCAAGCGACCCGAATGCGATTGCGCGAGATCGAAAAGAGTTTCGTAAACCGCATCCCGAAAAGCCGATTTGTAAGCGGGCGAATCCCGGTCATCAGGACTCAGGCCCGCCAACACCAAACCCGCACGGATGAGCCGCTCCGTGACCTCGTCACTATCCAGCAAAACCGCGCCGATCCGTCCTGCGAGTTCCCTGGCATAAGTTGTCTTCCCCGCAGCCGGCGGACCGAAGACGAGGTGGATTTGCTGGGTGTCAGGTGTGGCTGGCATCGATTCGGTAAGGTTTCAGAAATCGACGGAGATGTCCATCCGGAGGCACTCCCGGGGAACGTCCCCGGCGATGAGGCGCGCCGCCGGGCGGGATGAATCCGCGCTCCCGGTAATCGGGTGTGGCGGAGTAGTGCTCGAAGCGAGAGCGATTTGCTTGTTCCGGGTTTTGTTATTCGAGATTTTTGTTGGCTTTGGACGGAGGGAGGTAGTTGTCCTGAGTGACAATCTTTTTCCCGGTCTTTTCTTCCAATTCCACGCGAGCTTTTTTGGCAATGCCGCCGCCGGTTTTGGCTGCTGCTTTGTTTTCCTTCATCCCGGTGGCTTCCGCACTCTCGGCGATCTGGCGGGTGGATAGTTCGGCGAGAGCGGTGAAGATTAATTCAGCTTCGCTCATGTGGTCGCGAAGGTTCTGCGTTTGCAGGCCCTTGAGATTCTTGTGATCCTTGACACTCACCTCCGCCCATTCCTGATGGATGATGTTGGTGAGGATGGCATACTCATCGCCCTTTTTGATGTCATGCTCGGCCCAGTAATCGGTCAGTTTGTTGCGCGTTTCCTGACCGGTCATGCGCTGCTCGATCCATTTCTTGCTGCGGCCTTGTTTCTGCCACGTCTCGCGGGCGCGGTCCAAGGAGCGTGACGGATCGGATAGTTCCTGCATACGTTCATAGCCGACTTTCGCGAGCCAGAGCTTGATCGGCTCGGCTTTGGGACTGGGAACGCTTTGGACGAGGCGGAGGAGGGTTTCGGCGCTGGCTACGTCGGTGAGGTAGTTCTTGCCGTCGGCAGCGGGCATTTTCAGTCGGTGACAATTTGTCACCGACTCACTTCCTTCCTTTCCAAGGCGCTGTTTGAGTTTGTTCCAATATTTCCGGGCTGTTTGGAAATCGGGTTGCTGGGTTAGCACCTGGATGATGTCCACGACGGAGAACCACCAGGTTTCGGTCTTCTCGTCATAGATGCGGCGGATTTCGTGGCCTTCGAAAACGGCGAGGTCTTTGTTCATGGTGTGGGAGAATGGATTTGTTTCGGACTTCTCGTTCTTGGCAGTGGAAAGCCGAAAACGTTACGCGGCAGCTATCAAGGTGTTCATGAGAACGCTATTTAATTCTCGTTTGAGGTCAACCGTGAATTGCATGAAGGAACACAAGATTGATGAATGGGTGAACAGATCCCCGGCGTCCGGAAGAGAAGAAATGGCGGGACTGGACATTCGTTGGCATCTCGCTGTCCGAACGAGATGAATTTACCTGAGAGCCAGCCATTCGGAGCTTCGCCATTTTCACAAGGTCTGCTTGCGCAAACTCTGGATTCGCGGTCCGTTTTAGAAATCCGCGAAGAGGTCCATTTGGGGCGGATTGGGTTTGGGGAGATCGTCCTGGACCATGTTCTTGGCCTTGGGGCCTTGTTTCTTCGCCTCGGGTTTTACGGAGTGGAGCTCGAGGTGGGAAAGGATGGACTTGGCGCGCTCGACGACGGATTTCGGGAGACCGGCGAGACGGGCGACTTGGATGCCGTAGGATTTATCGGCGGCGCCGGGAAGGATCTTGTGGAGGAAGATAATTTCCTCGTTCCACTCGCGGACGGCGACGTTGTAGTTGGCGACGGCGGCCTTGGTGTTCGCCAGATCGGTTAGCTCGTGGTAGTTGGTGGCGAAGAGCGTGCGGCAGCCGATCTGATCGTGCAGGTGCTCCGCGACGGACCAAGCGATGGAGAGGCCGTCGAAGGTGGCGGTGCCACGGCCGATCTCGTCGAGGATGACGAGTGATCGATCGGTGGCGTGATTGAGGATGAGGGCCGTTTCGCTCATCTCGACCATGAAGGTGGATTGGCCGCGTGAGAGGTCGTCGGATGCACCGACGCGGCAGAAGATGCGGTCGACGAGGCCGAGCGAGGCGGATTCCGCAGGTACGTAGGCACCGATCTGGGCCATCACGGCGATGAGCGCGATCTGGCGGATATAGGTGGATTTACCGGCCATGTTGGGTCCGGTGAGAATTTGCAGACGGGCGGTGTCGGGATCGAGCTCGGTGTCGTTAGGAACGAACTTGACGTCGGTGAGTGTTTGTTCGAGGACGGGGTGGCGGCCGTCGTTGATAAAAAAGGCGCGGGATTCATCGAGCACCGGCCGGCAATGCCGGTGGAGCTGGGCGACTTCGGATAGAGCGCAGAGCACGTCGATTTCCGCGATGGCGGCGGCGGTTTCCTGAAGGCGTGGGAGATGGGTGATGACTTGGCTCCGGAGCTGTGCGAAGAGCTCGGCTTCGAGTTGTTTCGAGCGCTCTTCGGCACCGAGTACTTTGTTTTCCATCTCCTTGAGCGCCGGGGTGATGTAGCGCTCGGCATTGCTCATCGTTTGCTTCCGCGTGTAATCGTCAGGAACTTTAGCGAGGTGGCTGGTGGTAATTTCGATGAAATAACCGAAGACGTTGTTGAATTTGATCTTCAACGAATCGATGCCGGTGCGCTTGCGTTCGTCTTCCTGGAGGCGGGCGATCCAGTCTTTGCCGCCACGTGCGGCGGAGCGGAGCTCATCGAGTTCCGGCGACCATCCATCACGGATGATGCCGCCGTCGCGGAGATTGGATGGGGGTTCGTCTGCCAGCGCTGAGGCAAGCAGGATGGTTAGATCCGTAAAATCGTGGAGATGGGTGATCAGTGCCAAGTGATCAGTGAGCAGGGAAGAGAGGTCCTCTTTAAGGGCGGGGATGTGGCCTAGCGAAATGCTGAGGGACTGGAGGTCACGGGCATTGCCGGAGCCTTGGGAGAGGCGGGAGGTGGTGCGCTCGATGTCGCGAATGCCTTTGAGGGACTCGCGGCATTTCGAGAGGAGAAAGGGCTCTGCGAGAAATGCGGCGATGATGTCCTGGCGGGCGGTGAGTGTCGTCAGGTCGCGCAGCGGGTGGAGAATCCAATCGCGGAGCAGGCGGGCCCCCATCGGGGTGGCGGTGCGGTCGAGGACACCTAGCAGGGTATGTTGTTTACCGGAGCGGGAATCGACGAGGTCGAGATTGCGCTGGGAAGCGGCATCGATCAGGACGTGGTCGGCATTTTCGCGGACCCGGGGAGTGTGGACGTGGGAGCAGTTTCTCCGGAGCTGATGGATGAGGTAGTGCAGCACGGCCCCGGCGGATCCGCTGGCGGCGTGGAGATTCGCGCAGCCGAAACCATCGAGCGAATGGACGCTGAAATGATCCTTGAGGAGCTGGTTCGCATGCTCGGGGAGGAAGGTATAGCCTTCGTAAACGAGGCAGTTCCGCAATGCGCCGAATTCGGCGGTCTGGTGATCCGGGATGAGAAGCTCGGACGGGGAAATGCGGGCGAGTTCGTCTTCCAACAGGCCGTTATCGCCATACTCGGCGATGGTGAACTCGCCGGTGGTGTGGTCGATGCAGGCGAGCCCGAGGTTTTTCCCATGCCGGAAAACGGCGGCGAGATAGTTCGGACGCTCGTCGTCCAGCAGAGTCAGATCGTCGATGGAGCCCGGTGTGAGGATGCGAGCGATTTCCCGCGAGACGAGTTTTCCCGGGACGGGATCGGATGTTTGCTCGGCGATGGCAACGCGCTTTCCGGCCTTGAGCAATCGGGCGATGTACCCCTGCGCCGCATGGTAGGGCACGCCGCACATGGGGGTGCCGCCGCGTTTGGTGAGGGCCACGTTCATGATCGGCGAGGCGGCCTTCGCGTCATCGAAAAACATCTCGTAGAAGTCACCGAGGCGATAGAAAAGAATGACGTCGGCAGGCAGGGATTTCCGCATGGCCTGGTATTGGGCCATCATCGGAGTAAGCGCGGGCTCGGACATGGGCGGAGACTGGAGGGGGGATTTAGAAGAATCAAGAAGCCAACGGCCGGTTTTTCAATTCTGTGATTGGCAGCAATCCGCCTACATGCTCGTTTGAGTAACAATGGCAACCGCGTGTTTGGATGAAGTTTTCCCGCAGATCAGCGCAGCGATTGAGGAAGGGCGGATGTTGGATGCCTGGGATTTGGCTGAAAAAACTGGCATCGCGCTGGAAAATTGGCCGGGAGGAACGTCGTTATACCAAGCTGCCCGACTCGCCTCGGCCTTGGGAGCGGGACAGTTGTCGAGAGTGTTGCATTGGAAAAACTGGCGCGAGCGACGGGATGATCCATACCGATATTGCCGGGCGCTCTATTCAAGAACCCGCCACGCTCCCGCGATCAAGTTGCTCTGGGAAACGGAGGCTTTTCTGGAGAAATGGAAAAACATTCCTGATTCAGAACGAGCGGATTTGCTGGCATTCCAAGCAACGGTCCACGTGACGCTCGCCGACTTCGAGAGAGCCGGCAAATTGCTGGACCAGGCAATTTCCCTGAGTCCTTCCAGCTCATGGCTGCGGGCGGAACGCTCCGCATATTTCTCCGCCGCGGACCGGTATGAAGAGGCGCTCGATGAAGCTCGGGTGGCTGTCAGGCTGTCCCCGTGCTATCGGCCTGCGGTATTACGGTGCTCGGACGCTTTGATTCATCTGGGAAAGGACGATGAAGCGTTGGAGCTGCTGGAACAGACTCACGCGAATTCACAGCAAGCGGAGTTACCCATTGCCATGCAGGTGATCTACAGCGAGCGGGAGGATTTCGAAAGAGGCCTCTGGTGCCTCTCCGAAATCGAGCGTCTGTCTCCGCTCATCGAGCCTTCATTGGCGCGCTGGGTTGCAAGCCGCCGAGCGGATTTCCATCTGATGGCGGGAAATTTGAATGAATTTCTCGAAATCGCGGACAGCGAAGTGAGCCCATTTAAGATGAAAATCGCGGAAAACCTGCGCCGTGACGAGGCCGCACGAGGCGTCCGCAAGCGGTTGGATGTGCGGTTCACACGCCAGCACCGCATGACATGCGCACCTGCCACGATGGCGTCCATCGCGGCCTATTGGGGAGTCGTGCGCGATCATCTGGAAATCGCGGAGGCGATTTGTTATGATGGCACACCGTGGCACAAGGAACGCAGATGGGCGGAGGAAAACGGTTTTGTCACAAAGGAATTCCGGCTCAGCCGTGAAAACGTCGTGGTGCTGATCGACCGGGGCCTGCCGTTCGCACTCACGACCGAGTGGACCACCGGCGCGCATTTGCAGGCCTGTATCGGCTATGACACGCGGGCCGATACGGTAATCCTGCGAGACCCCACGGAACGTCATTACGGAGAACGTTTGCTGGGACAACTGATGTCCAGCCATCCACTGAGAGGTCCGCGGGCAATGGTGATGGTTCCGAGGGACCGGGTGGCGATGCTGGATGGCTTGTCGCTGGAGGACGAGCATGTCTATGACAGCTTCCATCGGCTGCTCATCGCGTTGGAGACACATGATCGGTTCAAAATCCAGGCTGCGGTTTCCGAATTGCGGGCCGTGGCTCCGGACCATCCGCTCGCCTTGGACGGAGAATTACGAGCTGCCAACGCCTTGCAAAACTGGCCCCGCTCGTTGGTACTGGTGGAAGTCCTCCTGAAACGCTTTCCGGAACACGAGCCTCTCTGGCTGGCAAAGTGCGGGTTATTGCTCAACCTGCGCAGAATGCGGGACCACCGGGAGTTTCTAGAGGGCATCGTCGCCCGAAACGGGACAGATCCGGTTTTCCAGTCCGACCTGGGTGAGCTGCTGGCGGAGGACGCGCGCGAGCTGACCATGGCTGATTATTATCTCCGGCGCGCACTCAAACACAGCAGCCATGAGGCAAGGGTTTATGAAAACCTGGCCCGTTGCCGAACCAAGCAACGGCGCTTCACGGAGGCTGCGGCACTGCGGCGCGCTGCGTCCTGCCTTGCTCCTGCTTTCGAGCCTTATGCCACTGGTTATTTTGAAACCTGCCGCATCATCGGAAAGACGGGCGAGGCACTGGAGCATCTGGAGAGGCGCGCTCTCATGTTGGGAGCAAAGGATCATGGCCCGTGGTTGACTCATGCCAGAATGCTGGAGGTGATCAACCGTACTGCGGACGCCGCAACTGTCCTCGAAAAAGCGGAGGCATCCCATCCCGACGATGGCAATTTACTGCTTCGTGGCGGACACCTGATGATTTCGTGGGGACCGGAGTTCCGCCAAAAGGGGATGGATTGGATGGCTCGCTCGCGCGGTCGGGTCCGGAATACACTTTGGTTGAGGGAGTCTGCGGAAGCCGCAACTTTCATCGGCGACCGCACTACGGCGATCAGGCATTGGCGGTCATTGATGACGTTGCTACCCATGGATATATCGATCTGGAGATCATTAGCTTGGCTGGTCGCGGAAGAAAGTGGTCGCAAAGAGGCGATTCGGCTGCTAGACGACGGCACGGACCGCTTTCCTGATTTCGCAGAACTGTGGGGCCTGGCAGCTGAGTGGCTCGCGACCGATCCGCGCGGTGCCATCTGTGCGCTCGATCGGTATTTACAGCTCATGCCCACGTCCGCATGGGGATACCGCGAGCGGGCGTTGCGACGAACCGAGCACAACGATCATGAGGCCGCGCTGGCGGACACCCGGGAGGCCTTGGAGCTTGAACCTGAAAGCTCGGTTTCCTTGCACATCCATGGCAATGTTCTCGCAAAAATGCATCGCGGTGAAGAAGCGGCCGCCGCGTTACGGAAAGCCCTGTCCATGGATATCGACCTTAGCGAGGCGGCATCGGATCTCATGGATTTGGCGACCAGCCGGGAAGACTCTATCAAATCGATCGATTTCATCGAGGATGAGATGCGCCGTCAGGTTTCCAACGGGGCGATCCTGCCATCTTTCCAGCGGCTCGCGTGGAGGTGGGTAGATCCGGAAAAGCTGTTGGAGAAGCTGCACGGATTCTGCGAGGAGCGTCCGGATCTTTGGCAAACTTGGTCCGCTTGCATTACCCAGGCGTTGCGCATGTCGCTCCATGACATGGCGCTGGAAGCGGCGGTCGCCATGACCGCGACTTTCCCCCTGATGCCACGGGCATGGATCGATCTCGCGAAAGTCCACAAGGCGGCCGGAGATAGCAGGAAAGAAGTTGCGGCTACCGGCAAGGCGCTTGAAATTTCACCAGCTTGGGATGAAGCGGCCCGACTCCATGCGGACGCTTTGGAACGCGCGGGAGAACTGAAACTAGCGGAGACGACTCTGAGAAAGGCCGTTTCCACGGATCCTCTCAATCCCTCCAACCGGGGTTGCCTGGCGGACCTCCTGCGCCGGATGGGAAGAAAGGAAGAAGCGGTGGATGTCCTGATGGAGGCACTCCGTGGCGGTCCCTTCTATCGATGGGGATGGAGTCAACTTGCGATCTGGGTCAAGGAGGATAACCGGCAGAATGAGGCCGTAGACCTCCTTGCATCCGTTTCAGAGGCGTTTGCTCACCGTCGAATCTGGTGGACCCAAGCTGCCGATGCGTGGATGGATCTGGAGCGACCGGAAGATGCGATCCGCGCGATCCGCCGCGGTCTTGCCGGTTCACCCGAAGACGAGGAACTGCGTGAGAAGCTGGCGTGGCTGCTCTGCGAATCCGGAAAAGTGGACGAGGCAATCGCGCTTTGCGAACCACGCCCCGGTGAAGAGCGGGTTCCTCGTGAAGTCGAGGGTCGCCGCGCTTGGATTCTGATGAGATCCGGCCAGCCGGTAAAGGCGATCCAGGTAATGCGGGGGCTGCTGGACCTGCAGCCCGACTATATCTGGGGACTCGGTGAACTCACGAGTTGGCTCGCGAAACGTAGCGATTGGCAAGGCACTTTGGAAATCGCGACCAGCTGGTCCCGCCATGCTCCCTTGGATCGAACTGCGCTGGGATTTGTGGGACAAGCCGAAGAAAATCTTGGACATCAGGAGGCTGCGGCGAAGGCCTACACGAAAGCCTTGGTGCTGCATCCGTCTTACGAATTTGCCGGCAGGCGTCTGTTGGACATCCAGATGAAAGCGGAAAGTTACACGGAGGCAGCAGCCACACTTGGCCATCTGCGCCATTATGCCCCATCCATCTGGCTCGAGTGCGATGCCGTGGAATTGGAACTCCTGCGACGAAATTTCGACGAGGCACTGATCCTAGCCGGAAGTATCCTTGATCGGACGGATGCATACTTCAACGAGGTTCACTGGCTCGATAAACTTTTCACCAAAACCCAGCGCGACGGATCCTGGCGAGAATTGCTAGAAAGCCGGCTCAATGCCGGAACAGCCGTGGCACCCGGGGCACTGGCAGTATCTATCGGACACTTGGGGACCGATGTTTTCATCAAGGCGGCGTATAAGAGGGTCAAGGCCCAGCCCGAAGGGAGTCCACTTCGCATTGAAGGATGGAAGCGCATGCTGGATTTGGCCGCGAAATTGAAAGAAACCGCGGCAGTGGTGAAATGGGCTTCGAAAGACAAGCGGGAGCTTCATGGGGAAGCGAGTCTGTGGAACGAGGTCGGCGGAGCGTTCCTTACAGTTCGCGAATACGCCCGTGGCATCACTTGGATGCAGGATTGGCAGAAAAGGAATATCGGTGTGACAACGGATACCCTGATTTGGGTCGCCGCGCTCAACGATGGCTGCCGGAAAGGCGATGATCGCTGCAAACAGGCAGCGAAAGAAGCTCGCGCGGAAGCAATGGCACGATTCCCTAACTCGCAAATCGGCTCCGTGTTCCGGGCCGGCTTGGCATTTCAAGCGGCGGTCGACGGAAACATCAGCGAGGCAAAAGCCCTGCTCGACGACTTCGAGCCGTCAACGATTTCCGATTACTACGCCAACTACGGCAAGCTCGCGCAAGCGGTGATAGCCGCTGCCGATGAAGACGAGGATCTCGCCAAAACATACCTCACGGAAGCGATCTCCTATTTCGCGGGGCTGAATGGCAAGTCCGCGAAAATCCTGGGTGAGGAGGCCATGCAAGCGGTCGCCAGGCGAGTTCCGTCCGCGCGGGGAACCGTGCGCCGCCTGCGCCGCCAGTGGGATCTCCCGCCGTTAGGGAAAGCGACAAAAGTCACGAAGAAGACGACGAGCGACGCCCCAAAGATCAGTCGTTGGGGGGTTATCGCAGCTGTATTTGTGGTGGTGCACTTGCTCCGCGCCTGCGCTTCGCTATGAAGCTCACCTCACGCGCTCCAGCAACCAGGCGAGCAAGCCGCTGATCGGGAGACGCTCCTGCTCCATGGAATCGCGATGGCGGATGGTGACGGTGTCTTTCAGTTCATCGCCTTGCTCGCCGAGCGTTTCGAAATCGACGGTGACGCAGAACGGCGTGCCGACTTCGTCCTGGCGGCGATAACGGCGACCAAGCGCGCCGCCATCGTCGTAGAAGACGGTCATCCAAGGTTGCAGCGTTTTTTGGATCTCTTTGCAAATGCGGACCTGCTCTTCGTTTTTCTTCAAGAGCGGGAAAATGCCGACCTTGATCGGAGCCATGCGTGGGACGAAACGCAGCACCGTGCGGACGTCTTCCTTGCCCTTTTCATCGGTGAGGGTTTCCTCCTCGAAGGCTTCGCAAATGAGCGCGAGCACCGTGCGGTCGCAGCCGGCTGATGGCTCGACGACGTGCGGCAGGAACTTTTCCTTCGTTTCCTCATCGAAATAAACCAGCGATTTACCTGCGCCTTTTTCATGCACGCCGAGGTCGTAATCGGTGCGGTAAGCCACGCCTTCCAGCTCTTGGATACCAAACGGGAATTCGTATTCGATGTCGTAGGTTTTCTGCGAGTAGAACGCGCGCTCGCCATCCGGGATGTCGAGGATGTGCAACTTCTCGCGCGGGATGCCGATTTCTCCGTAGAATTTGAGGCGCTCTGCCAGCCACTCGTCGGTGAGGCGCAGGCCGTCGTTTGGATGACAGAAATACTCGATCTCCATTTGCTCGAACTCACGCGAACGGAAGGTGAAATTCCGCGGATTAATTTCGTTTCGGAAAGACTTACCGCACTGCGCAATTCCGAATGGAAGTTTCACGCGATTCGAATCGAGCACGTTCTTGTATTGGCAGAAAATCGACTGCGCGGTTTCCGGGCGGAGATAGGCGATCTGATCGCCGGTCGCGCCGAAGTTCGTTTGCAGCATCAGGTTGAACTGGCGCGGCTCCGTCAGAAGAGCACCGTTCTCCGGATTGAAGGCGGTGGTCCCGGTAACCTCTGCGCGGCGATCTTCCGTTAGTTCGAGTTCCTTCGGAGAAATCTTTTTGTCCGGCATGTGGTCCGCGTAGAATTTCCGCGCGGTCTTGTGTGACTCGATCGGGTCTTTGCCTGTTGCCACCAGCACCGCAAAAGCTTTGTCGGATGACCAGCCGGTAGCAGGATGCTTCGCACCGGAAAACCAGACAGCAGTGCCATCTTGGGCTGGAATCTGATCGGCGCGAAGACGGGCTTTCGAGAGCAAGCAATCGCACATCGGATCGCTGAATCCACCGACGTGACCCGAGGAAACCAGCACCTGCTCCATGGTCAAAATCGCGCCGTCCATGCCGAGCACGTCATCGCGCTCCTGCACGGTTTTCCGCCACCAGTAATCCTTCAAATTCCGCTTCAGCTCGGCACCCAGCGGACCGTAATCCCAGCAACCGTTCAGGCCGCCATAAAGCTCTCCGGCTTGGAAAATGAAGCCGCGGCGTTTGCACAGCGACACGATTTTTTCCATGCGGGCGGGATCGGTAACATCTTTATT
>JBDSZP010000183.1:0-4195 GCA_039925065.1 Luteolibacter sp. | reverse complement strand
TGCTGCAACGGAAGACCGCACAGGGGACTGTGCGGACCACTTTAACGATCACTTCTTCGTCATGGTATAAACTCCCTCCCAGGATTCAGGAGGGTGGTCCATCATCTCACGGGAACGTTTCACGAAGATATCAGTCAAAAGATCATCCATCCCTTCAGTCATGGCTTGTTGGAAGTGTCGCAGAGCCTCGCCAAACTGGCCTTGTCGGTAACAGCGCATTCCTTCCTCGAAAGATTCCAGTCCCGAAGGAGGAGTCATTTCAAGTGGCCCCAGCACGGTGAATACAGCGACGGGCTTGGTTTTCCCTTTCACGCGGACGAGGTCCACCGACCGACAGATGAAGTGGGTTGCCACACGCTGCTGCACCACCTCGCTGATCAGAAGATCGAGCCCATACTCCTTGGTCGCGCCTTCCAACCGCGAACCCAGGTTCACGCAATCGCCAATGGCAGTTAGTTCGGCCCGTTCCTGCGAGCCGATTTCCCCAACCACCGCCTCGCCCTGGTGAATGCCGATCCCGATGGTCAACTCCGTGATGTTCCTTTCGCGCCACCGCTCGTTCAGAACGGCGAGTTCCCTCCGCATGGCCAGGGCCGAGTCCACCGCCTGGCGGGCGTCATCCGCCAGCTCGGTCTCCGGCGAATCGTTGCGGAACCGTCCCCAAACGGCCATCATGGCGTCTCCGATGAATTTATCCACAGCGCCCTTCCGCTGGAAAACGACCGCCACCATCCGCTCGAAATACTCGTTGAGCTGCGTCACCATTTGCTCGGCGGTCAACACCTCGCTCATGCTGGTGTAGCCCCGGATATCGGAAAACAGGATCACGATGCAGCGGACGGCACCTTGCTTGATCGAGTGGTAAGTCTCCGGGTGCTGGACGATTTGTTCCGCGACGTCGGCAGAGTGAAAGCGCATGATCGAGCGCTTCAGTGCCTGCTTTTGGCGCTGCTCCAGAAGGAAATCATAGGAGAAGCCAGAAATGCCGATCAGCCCGAAAGCAAGCATGGGAGTGCTGGCATTGACCACCAACGCGGCGAGGTCGAATAGCAGCAACTGACAGACCATGCCCAAGATCACCACACCGAAAAGGATGCCCATCGCAAGAACCGGGCGTCGTGACCGTGAAATCAACAACCAGGCGAGGGCGGACGCGGCGGCGATCAACACCGGCGAAAACCACGCTGGCATCCCACGCAGCAACTGTCCGGCCTTCGCTGCGGCGTAAACATGGGCATGAATCCTGACTCCGGCGATATTGCCCACGGGGGTCGTGTGGAAGTCATGTTGCTGGGTCGCCACGTGCCCCAGAAAGACCGTCTTGCCGGCGAAGCGCTTGCCGCTGCCATAGTTGCTCTCCCAGATCGATGGCTCGAAGATAGCATGCAGGGGAATGGGTTCGTAGTTCGACGGGTCGCCAAACCGAACATAGTGGAGCTTGGAATCGGCGGGCAGACGTTCACCCAGGTTTTGGGATCGAAGGGTGGACGCTGCGAACGAGTGCAGGGTTTGTTCGGGGAGCGCCGGATCCAGGGAATGATGGAAGCGTGTCTCGCGAATCACCCCGTCCGTATTCGGCCAGTAGTTGACAAAGCCGATGCGTTCATCCGCCGGCCACTTCTGCACAATGAGGCCGTCGAACGGAAGCTGGACGCTCTCATTCCGGCCATTTTGGACCCCTTGGGAGCCGAAATCCGCAGCCAGAATGACATGCTTCCGGTATTTTTCCAAACAACGGTGCAAGACCTCGTCACCTTCAGGATGGGCGCTGGAAGGCGCGGGAAACATCAGATCGATCACCACGGTTTCTGCTCCCGCATCCACCAACCTTTCGATCACGTCGGCGTAGAGCTCCCGCGACCATGGATACAATTCGTTCATCAACTGGAGCGGACGGGATCCTTCGATATCTCCGGGGAAGGCGGTAGTTCCAAAGTTCAGGCTGGTCTCATCGATCCCCAACACGACCACATCAGGGTCTTCGGGGGTTTTTGCGCCGAAGGTATGGATGAAATCGTAAACCCTCCATTCGAGAAGTTGCAACGACTGTGAACTCGTGATTGCCAGGGCCCGGTAAGTCGGGAGCGGTTCCTGTTCATCGGACAGCGGTCGGGTCCAGTCGTCGAGGTGCCTCGCGAGCATCACCGCGCCGCCGATCACGATCGCGATCATGGCGAGGACCAGACTTCGTTTTTCGCGGGTTGACCCTTGAAATAGATGGCTCGGCATGGGCTGATTTGGAACACCCCCCCTGATCCGTCAATGGTTTTGTGAGCTCAGGAAACAGGGTGGGGATTTCCAAGGATGTCTTGATATTTTGGCCTCGCCGGGTTTGGAAAATGCCAATAGCCTCCACCGCAGTGTATCGAATCTTGAAATTCATGAGATGCTTGTCCTACTGCCCAATTGGCCTCTTCGCATGGGTGGCCACGCTGTCGTCCGCAGGAGCGCAACAGTCTGATCCCACCCGCTTGGGAGAAGGAGTCCGGCCGCTTCCCGCGCCTCGGTTGCTGAAAGAGGCGGATCCCAACGAGCTTGGAGTCGCGGACGAGAATGACTTTGCGCCGGAGTCTCCCGGGGACGACGATATTGGACAGCAATTGATCCTGAAAGAGGCGGAAAAGGAGCGTTGGCTGAACGCGCAGGCGGATACATTTACGTTCTGGGCGGACAATCCGGCCAATCTTTCCAAAGGCGGCGACGAGGATGTCTTTTGGGGAGGGCAGGTCAGTCTTGGGGCCCAGCCTCGTATTGCCGAACGCCTCTATCTTGACGCGTTCGTCAGCCAGCAGTTTTACCGGTATAGTGAGAACAGTCTGCTGGACTATGAATACCTGCAGGCCAGCCTCGGATTGATTTATTTGGAACCCCGGCTCGCCGATTCCATCCTCTTCGTGCAGGGGCAATTCGGCCGCACCACTGGTGACAACTTCGATCAAGGCTCGCTCAATAGTTTTTCAATGTTAGGTGGTATCCAAAAGACTATCCTGTTCGACCGCCGCAACAGTCTTTACGTGAACTTGATGGGGGACTGGGACGTCGCAAGCGATTCTGATAATCTCGAACACGCTGAATACATCGCCGACCTGACCTATCGTTTCAAAATCATGCGGGATTTGGTTCTCGCCGCTTCGTATCGCTTTACTTGGTTCGATTACTACAACGAGCACCGCTCCGATGGGCTGAACATCCTGGGACTCTATCTGACCTATTCGCCCTACAAATGGATGAATATCTATGCCGGGGGCACCTTCAACATCAACGACTCGAATATCGACGCGTTTGATTACAATTCCACGAATCTCGGTGGCGGGCTGGGAGTCCAGATTCGTTTCTGATTTGAAAGACCAACCATCATGAAGACCTCATTACGATTTATCCTCTGGTTGTCGGGCTTAGCCGCCAGCTCCGCGTCCGCGGCTCCGCTGAGTGAAGGCGAACTCACCAGGGTGATCAACGACGTCAAAGTCGTGCCAGTGGAGGCCAGCCCGTTCCCCGCGAAACCGGGAGCCCGGATCAGCGGTCGCACGGCTGTTTCCACCGGAGTGCAGTCTCGGGCGGAACTCCGGTTTTCCGACAACACGCTTACCCGCGTCGGTGCCAATTCCATTTTCCGCATGGATCAAACGACCCGGACCGTGGATCTGCAAAAGGGCGTGATCCTGCTGCAAGTTCCGAAACAGTTGGGCGGCGCCACGGTTCGCACTGCCGCTGTGACGGCTGCTGTTACCGGAACGACGGTGATGTTCGAATACACTTCGGATGGTTTCATCAAGATCATCGTCATCGAAGGAGAAGTGGACGTTTCCTTGAACAAGGACAAAAGCAAGTTCAGGACCTTGAAAGCCGGGGATATGTGGATCACGAAGGCGGATGACAAAGATAGCCTTCCATTGCCTGTCCAAGTGGATTTGGCGCGGCTGCAAAGGACTTCGAAATTGCTGAATACCGACGAGTTTGTGCCGCTGGGCAATAAAAAATACGTCGAGGGCGCGCTCAAGGAGCAGGGCGACAAGAAAGCGCATGGCGAATTGCTCGACACCGCGTTTCAGATCGAGGGGAGGGGTAGGAACGTGACGTTGGTTCTGGCAGACCACGAACATAGCAGTGGGCCCCCAGCACCTCCCGGAGGTTCACCACCGCCGCCGCCGCCGCCACCGCCACCGCCACCGCCGCCGCCACCGCCACCGCCGCC
>JBDSZP010000182.1:0-14077 GCA_039925065.1 Luteolibacter sp. | reverse complement strand
GCCACAGCAGGGCGAAATGGGTGGCATGGCCGGCACCGATGATGAGATCGGGCTTGGGAAATCCGACGCTGGCGGCGAGTGCGGATTTCACCCGATGGATGAGCCCGCGTTTTCCGGCGAGCGAAATCCGGAGGACCTCGCATGACACCCGGCGGGCAAGCGCGTCGGCCAGTCCGAGCGACTGGTTTTCGTGGCCCGGTTTGCCGTCGCAAAGCAGCCAGATGACGACGGGCGATTTCAAATTTCCGATTTCAAATTTCCCCAACGTTCGCCCCATTCCTTCGGCAGGCGCATCGGTTTTCCTTCCGGCATCTGCACCAGCGCCAGACATTGCCGGGCGGTGACGAGCGTGGCTCCGTCCGACTCGCGGATCACCTCAAAGGCGTGCCAAAAGCGTGCCCGCGAAATTTCCTCCAGCCGCCCACGGATCGTCAGCCAGTCGCCGAGTTTCGCGGGACGTTTGTAGTCCACCTCGGTGCGGGCGACGACGGCGAAAATGTGCGTTTCCGACATCGTCCGCAGGTCCATGCCCATCAGCGCGGCGAGACGGGTGCGGCAGGTTTCGATCATCCGCAGGTAGGCGATGTTGTGGACGACACCGCCGCAATCGGTGTCGAAAAACATCACTTCTTCGCGGGTTTCAAAGGTTGGCGCGCTGTCTGACACGTGAACAGGTTGGCGGAAGCCGGCGGAATCTGCAATGTTCGCTTGTGGGTGGGCGTAGGAATTATTTAACCTAATGGAAGTGTCGCTGAGAAATTTTCATGTTTTGCGAATCGCGGGGCTGCTTGCCATCTCGGCAGGCATCTTGCCCGCTGCGGACTTCGTGGCACCGGCAGAAGGACCTGTTGCCTTCCGTCGGGACAAAATTCCCCTGACTGCGGAAACCCTGGCGAGCCTCTCAAAAGACTTGGAAACGCTCGCGACCGCTCACGATCCCGCGACTGCCGTCGGTCGCCGAGGGATCGCCCAAATGCTGGCTTTGGCCACCGCGCTCGATCCTTCCAACAGCTCCGCCCGGGAACTCATCGCGCAATTTGAAAAAGGCACTCCTCCGCCCAAGCCGGACGCTTCCGAAGTCGGGAAAGGCCTCACGGAAATCTGGCAGCTTCTCGGTTGGCTGGAGAGCCCCGAAGCCGGTGGCCAAGGCCGTGCTCTCGCCGCATGCCTTGCCGATATCGTCGTCCTCGCCGATCCGAAACAAGCTCCGGAAAAACCCAAAGAGCGCGGCGCTTGGGCTGGCTGGGTCCCGGCATTGTCGGCCTATGAAAAAAAGGTAGTGGCGAAAGTCGAAACCAAAATCCCGCCCGCCAAGACAAAGGTGCCGGAAATTACCCTTCCCAGCGCTCACGTGACGACCATGCTCTGGCAAAAAGGCGGAACGGAAGAGGCTCCGAAATGGGTGCTCGGAGCCGCTCCGATCGACATGATCGTCAAAAAAGCGACCGACCCCGAGGATCCGGAACAGCCCGCCGATTTCTCCCTGACCATCCGCACCGCTCCCAGTATCTCCGGGCTCCCGCAGATCGCCGCATCAATCAAAGCGCTCCTGAAAAAACAACACGGGACGCTTCCCGTCGGACGCGCCGTGGTCATCAGCAGCGAGCAATTGCAGAAATCCGTTCTTTCCAACAAGCGCCAGTCCATCAGCGCGGCTGTCGCGGTCCTCGCAAGCGCCGGCGTCACCGGCCGCGAACCGGATGGGACCATCATCGGGCTGGTCGATCAGAGCGGTGCTTTCACCCTGCCGACCAATTTCTGGGATCAGCTCGTCGCTTTGGGCAAAGGCAACGGCGGGCGCCTCGTCCTTCCGGCCGCAGCGGCGGATTATCTCCCTTCGCTTCTCGCTCTCGAGCAGCCCCAGTTTTTCCTCGAACATGAAGTGGTGCTTGCCTCGAATTTTCAGGAACTGCTCGAACTATCCGCCAAAAACCCGCCGGACGCGGTGGCGAAAGCATCGGCAAAATTTCAGGAAATCCGCGAAAAGGGAGCTTCCCAAGCCGTGGGGCAATACGTCGCCAATCCATTCATCCGCCGCCGCTTGGCTGAACTGTCGTCGGAGGCTCCGAACCTTTATTCCGCCAGAATGCTTGTCATCCAAGGTGCCGGCAACCGCCCCACGCAACTCCCCCGCGTCGTCCTCGCCGCGGAACTGCGCCGCGCCATCGAGCCGATGGCATGGATCTCCGCACAGCAAATCACCTCCAGCACTTTGCTCGATTCCGCGACGATTGATCGCATCGGCCAGACTTTCGAAGCCTGCCGCGTCCAGGTTGATCGGCTCGACCGTTATACTCAAAAGGACGACCGGGAATTGTTCGGGCGGGTCAAGGAATTGATCGCCACCCTTCGGCCATTGGAGCGGGCGGCTCGCGGGCGCTCCGATGAATTTACGGGCAAGGATTCCCTGACTCCGGCCCGGACCGCCTTGCTCCGCGCTTATGCGGCAGTGATGGAAGAGCTTTCCGAAACGCCGAAGGAACCGGCGGAATCAGGCGCCACTCCCTGAAAACTTGCTTTCGAACATCGGAAGCCTAGGATGGCGTCCATTGTGAATCACCACAGGGCGCTTCAATTCTGCCAGATGACTTCGCTGCTCCTTGTGGGGGGATTGTTGGTTTCCTGTGACACGCCTCAGAAACGGGCGCTGCGGGAGTTGTCCAAGGCCGGAATCGAACCTTCTGGCAAATCCCTGGTGCAGGCGGTGGCCGATCGGAATCCGCAGCGGGTCGGCTGGCTGCTCGATGTCGGCGTTTATACCGAGCAGCGCGATGCGAAGGGGCGGACACCGGTTAGGCTGGCCATTGAAAACGGCGATCTGCCTTCTGTTTTCAAACTCCTCGATGCGAAAGCGGACGTGAACGCCACTTCCGACGATCAGGCGAGCATCCTTGGCATCGCCCTCGCGCGGGGTGAACCCGCCGTCGTCGAGAAGCTTCTCAAGGCAGGCGCAGGCACCGACGGACTCATGCCGGACGGAGAAAAAATCCTGCCATGGGCCATCCGCCAGGGTCGCCTGACATTCGTCCGTGCGATGATGAAATCCGGCGCGGATCCCCATCAGAAGGATCGTTTGGGAAATCCTCTGCTTCACGTGGCCATGGATGCCGGCCGCCGTGATATCATGGACTCGCTGATAGAAATGGGTGCCGATCCTGGCGCGACGAACGCCGCGGGGGAAACCACCATTCAGATTGCAGTCCGGAATTCATGGCTGGATGCGGTTCCGAAATTGGCCGCCGCAGGTGCGGATCCGGATGCCCGCTGTCCTGATGGATCAACCTTGCTAGAGAAAGCCGTCGCTGAGGCGAATCCGGAACACATCGTCCTTCTCCTGAATGTGGGGGCCAATCCCAACCACGCGAGCCCGGCCGGGACCACTCCGAGCGAGCGCGTTTTCGCCAGTGGGAACACGGAGTTGTTGGAAACTTTTCTCGCTCACGGTGCCAAGCCCGCCGATGGCAACTGGGACTCCTGGCTGTGGACCGCATTTCAAAACCGCGACCTTCAAATGGCCCGGCTCCTCCTCCGGCACGGCGCGAATGTATCACACCCGAGGCTTGATGGCGTGGTTCTGGTGGAGGCCGCCACCATCGCGCGCCAAGGATCATTTGTGAAACTTCTGCTCGATTTCGGAAATCCTCCCGGTCGTGCATTGCCCCTCGCAAGCGCCCGTGGTGATCTCGATATGGTCAATTTGCTTCTCGCCTGCGGAGTGGACACGAACCAAACGTTGGTCCCCTCCAAGGCCACTCCATTGAGCCTCGCCCTCCATGGAAAGCACGATCTGATCGCATCCGCCCTGATCCGCGAGGGCGCTGATGTCGGCCTTCATTTGCCGGAGGGGCAGACCGCCCTGCATCTCGCCATCGTATCTAACTGCTTCGGCTCCGTGAAAGAGTTGCTGGATGCCGGCGCGGATCCTAACACTCCATTCGCGTTTCCGGTGTCGCGCGAATTTCTCAATCAACTCCGGCCCGGCGTGATGCGTTGGTCACTCAAGAACGAACACAACGTCACACCACTCATGGTCGCCGTAGATTCCGGGGAAATCCAGACCGTGCGCTATCTGATCAAGGCTGGCGCGAAAACCCAGGCCCATACCCGCCCGACCAATCTCTATCCGATCAATTACGCCATCGAGCGCAAGGATGTGAGAATGACGCGCCTTCTTCTGGGGAAAGACCCGCACCGCGAGGAGCGCCAGATTGTCATCACTCTTTCCGATCAACGCGCCCGCCTGCTGGATGCCGATGGCCACGAGCTTTTCGCCACCCAGATTTCGACCGGCCGCAAGGGTTTTTCCACCCCCACAGGCGAGTATGTGATCACCGATAAGAACCGCGAGTGGAAATCGACCCTCTATCACGCGAGCATGCCCTATTTCCAACGCCTCAATTGCAGCGACTTCGGCCTCCACCAAGGCGTCGTCCCCGGATACCCCGCATCGCACGGTTGCATCCGCATCCCCGAAGGAAACGCCGCCAAGCTCTTCACCATGACCCAAGCCGGCGACCGCGTAAGCATCCTCCCCTAAAACGGACCGCCAAAACGGACCGCGGGATTCATCCCGCCTCTTGTTTTCATCCAGCGCAGCGCCGATGAAAACTCTTCGGACCGCGAAATTCATTTCGCCCGTTTTCGTCCAGCGATAGCGCCGACGAAAACTCTTCCCAATCCCCAATCCCCAATCCCCAAACAACACCCCACCGAAAACTCTTCCCCCACCACGATCCCGCATTCACCCTCCCGCCAGTGAATGCCCGCGTCCTTATCGATGGCCCTTCAGAGCTCGTTTTCGACTACGCCATCCCGGCAGGTCTGAACGTGCTCGCCGGCTGCCGCGTGCGCATCCCCCTCCGGCGGAAATCCGCCACCGGCACCGTGCTTTCCGTCGTGGAACCCGAGCAAGCGGATTTCGCCCTGCGCGAACTCGAATCCCTCATCGATCCCGAGCCGCTCATCACGCCCGTTCTCCTCCGCACCGCCAGTTGGATCGCCAACTACTACGCATCCAGCATCGAATCCGTCATCCGCTCCGTCCTGCCGGAAGGCGTCCGATCCGAAGAAAACTCAGCGAAAACCCGCCGCATCGCCATTCTCGATGTTGCGCCCGCTCCCGCCGTTCTGGAAAAACTCCTCAAGCGCGCCCCTCGGCAACACGCGATCCTCACCCTCCTCGCCCACTCCGCCGACCTCCGCCTGCCCGTGGCCGACCTCGGAGAAGGATCCGCCACCGCCCTCAAGGCCATGGAAAAAGCTGGCCTCCTCCGCCTCGAAGCCGAAGAAGTCCGCCGCGATCCCGATGCGGACAACGTCGAGGAATTCATCGAATCCAAACCCCTCGCGCTCAATTCCGGCCAAGCCGCCGCGCTCGATTCGGTGCTCGCCGCTGTCGCCGATCCGAAATCGGCCAAACCCATTCTCCTGCTAGGCGTCACCGGCTCCGGGAAAACCGAAGTTTATCTGCAAGCCGCCCAGCGCGCCCTGGATCTCGGAAAGACCGTGCTCGTTCTCGTTCCTGAAATTTCCCTAACACCACAAACCGTCCGTCGTTTCAAATCCCGCTTCGCCGCCATGCGCGATCAGGTGGCCGTGCTGCACTCGAATCTATCACAAGGCGAGCGGTTCGACGAATGGCACCGCATCCGCAAGGGCACCGCCCGCATTGTCATCGGTGCGCGCTCCGCTGTTTTCGCTCCGCTGCCGGATCTAGGACTCATCCTCGTCGATGAGGAGCACGAGAACACCTACAAACAGGAAAACGTCCCGCGCTACCATGGCCGCGACGTCGCCGTACTGCGGGCTGCTTTCGAGCCCTGCGCCATCGTGTTAGGTTCCGCCACGCCATCACTCGAATCCTGGCACAACACCGAGACTGGAAAATACGAACTCCTCCGCCTCAACGAACGCGCCGACGGAGCTTCGATGCCGCTCGTCCGCGTCGTGGACATGCGTCTGGAGCAAACCAAGCACAAGGGCGGCGTCGCCATCCTATCCGATAAACTCCGCTTGGCTCTCGAACAGCGCCTCGAAAAAGGCGAGCAATCCATCCTCTTTCTCAACCGCCGCGGATTCGCCCGCTCCCTGCAATGCCCGTCCTGCGGCCACGTCTGCCAATGCCCGCATTGCGCCGTCGCCCTTACCTATCACCGCACCGACGAGCGCCTCGTCTGCCATGTTTGCGGCCACCAGGCCATCGTCCCTCGCAAGTGCCCCGAGTGCAAAAGCCCCGCCATCATCCTCCAAGGCTACGGCACGCAGAAGGTTGAGGAAGTGTTGGCCAAGGTTCTGCCCAAAGCCAAATTCGCCCGCATCGATGCCGATGCCATGCGCCGGAAAAACGCCTTGCGTGACACACTCTCCGCATTCAAAGCTCACAAGATCGACATCCTGATAGGAACGCAGATGATCGCCAAAGGCCTGCATTTCCCCAACGTCACCCTCGTCGGCATCCTCAACGCGGATCTCGGTCTGCACGTCCCGGATTTCCGTGCCGGCGAACGCACCTTCCAGCTCATCACCCAGGTCGCCGGCCGCGCCGGCCGTGGTGATCTCGAAGGCGAGGTCATCGTGCAGACTTTCACCCCGCACTCGCCCTCCATCCAATACGCCCGGAAGCACGACTTCGATGGCTTCTCCGAGCAGGAAATGGAGTTCCGCCGCCAGTTTTCATTTCCCCCCTACGCTCACTGCGCCGTCCTGACGTCCCGCTCCAACCACGAGCGCCGCGCCGAATTCACCCTGCAAACCCTGCATCTCCGCCTCGCGGAAAACCTTCCCAACGGCATCACCCTCGGCGAGGTCCTGCCCTCTCCGCTCATCCGCTCCCACGGCCAATTCCGTTTCCAAATCACCCTCCGCTCCCACCGGGCCCGCCCCCTCACCAACCACGTCCAAGCAATTCTAGCAAAAACCAGCCTCCCCGAAGACGTCACCGTCGTCTTCGACATGGACGCGCTGAATTTTTCGTGAGCAGGCACCACCCTGCGCTAGAGCAGTCAATGAGCTGCGGCGAAGTTTCCACGGAACGCTGGCGTCGGCTGCCTCGATCATTTATTCTCATCCTATGGAGAGTTTTCTCACCACCATTTCCAAATTAATCGAAGAGAAGGATCTTCCGGCCTTGATGATCGGCGGTCATGCCGTCACCGCACTTGGGCATCCGCGCGCGACCTTCGATCTGGATCTCCTCATTCCCCGGTCTTCCGCCGGAAAATGGCGAACCGAACTCGCCCAACTCCGTTACCGGCTTTTCGCCGAATCCGCGAATTTCCATCAGTTTGAAGCCCATCCAGAACTTCCCCTTCCTCCCCTCGACCTCATGCTCGTCGATGACGAGGTTTTCCAAGCCCTCGAGCAAACGAAAATCAATTCAAATCCCATCGCCACACCGGGAGTCGTGGCAATGATCGCGCTCAAACTTCACGCGATCAAACAGCCCGCACGCGACGATGTCGAAAAGGATTGGTCCGATGTGCTTGCCCTCATCAAAGCGCACAAGCTCTCGCTCGACGACCCCGATTTTTCCGCTATCGTCCTCAAGCATGGAGGAGAAACCGCCATCCAACGCATCGAAACCTCGCTCCCTGGCGGAAATTGACTTTCCAACCGGCGAGGGTCCGAAGCCGCACCCGCCCCGCTTCCTCGATCCGCGAGAGGTTGAAAAACACTTCGCCCCTCTCTTGAAAAATCCTCCGAGCCCGGAGGAGCGTTGGGCGGAAAAGGCCAACGCCACCCCGTTCACCGGTCTCTAGCACTTTTCCCGTCGTGACTGGTGGATGCGCTCTTCCACGGTTTCTCTGGCTTGAGATGATCGCCAGAATGGATGCCGAGCCATGTTCACTGCGAAGGTTTCCTATCCGCTGTCCGGAGTTCGGGCTTCAGAGTCTGTCGGGAAACTGAATTTCGGAGATCCTTTTGAGAATTACGAACTCCCATTCACAAAAATAGTGGGTTCAGGTTCTTCAATGATTGATTCCACCTTCAAAAGTCGCGGACAGACACTAATCCGGACACAGCTAACTGCTATTTCCAATCGGTCAAATTGCTTAAAAACGCATTTTAGTTTTCCCGACAGCCTCTCCAGCTTGTCTTCATGAAGAGCACGCTAAAGACGTGAACTCCGGACAGCTTTCTGGTGGCACATGCTTAAGGGAGTTTCGGTCATCCCTTTTGCATATGGTTCATGCATATGGAGCATCCGGGCTGAGGTGCGAAATTCCGGCGTATTCCTCGGTAGTTAAAAAGCCGGTGACGATCCATTCGTTGCGCGTGGAGTTGAGGGGCGATCCGCAATACTGGCATTTGACGTCGAGGGTGTCTCCCACCGCTCCGCCGCAGGTGGCGCATTGGTGTTGATAGAGCGAACCTTTTTCAGGGACGGCATTGGCATCGCGCTCCATCAGGAGGACGTGGCCGCTGCGGTTTTCCTGGAAGTCGATCGGTGCGAGATTCCGGTTCGCCAGGATTTCAACACGCTGCATGCTCGCGGAAAGGCCGATGGCAAGCTGGTGTCTGGTTTCGCTGCGGGAGACGTCGAGAAGGACGGATTCATTGAGATAGATCCGGTTGAAGATAATGTTCCGATCCGGAATCATTGTGGAGAATTTGGCAAACACCTCATCGGAAACGAAGCGTCGGACCGAAGCTGGATTGCGCGTGGCCATCGCGGTCATGATCTGCATGAACGCGTTGCTGGCCTTGTCCTCTGCGAGTTGAACCGAGAAATCCGGACATTCCGGAGCGATTGCGGCGATAGAATGTGATAGCTCTTGGGAAACGCATGGTGCTAACAGCGAGTTGTTTCCATAGTCGGTTTCCTGGGTGATTTCTGCCAGAATCCAGTCGAAGTCGCCGCTGTTTACGATCACCTGGCAATAGGAGCAGCGGCACAGTTCGCCCATATCCTTCGGCAGGGCGGCACCGCAGGATGGGCAGTTCGTGTTTTCGAACAGATTGAAACCACGGTCACCCGCGCCTCGCTTGCGGATGAAGGACCAGTATTCGACGAAGGTTTCGTCGCTCTCGCTGTCGAACGAGCGATCGAGTTCGCAAACGAAGGCATCGTGCATGGCGGCCTCGACATAGACATCGATCACATCAAAAGCGCCGTCGATGCGGGCGGATACCGGTTTCACGCGGAGGACTTGGATCCGGTCGAGGCGGTTCTGTTGTTTCAACAAACCCATCATGCGGAACTGGGTGGCGAAGCGCTGATACATGCCATCCGTGATGAAGGGCCGGATTTGTGAAACGTTTTGGGCGGTCCACGCAGCTTGGATTTTCAGGAACGCGCTCCGAACCTTTTCACCGAATGCGGCGAAATCGAAATCCGGATAATCCGCTAGAAAACTCTTGATGCTGTCGGGATCGACATCGGCTCCGTAGTCGCGTGAGGAGCCGGGAGCGGACGCCATGAGTTTCCTGACTTGGGAAATGACGATGTAGGCGACAACTCCGAGCAAGATGAGGAAAACCAGATTGCTGATAGGATCGTTTCCCGACGATCCGCCAGTTCCGTGATAGGACGATCTTCCAAACGAGGAACTTCCGTGGCTGCCTCCGAATCCGCCGCCACCGCTGCTGCGACCTCCACTGCTATGCCCGCCGGCGCCGCCTGCCCGGGCGTAAAGATCGGTGAGTGTCCCGAGTGCGAGCCAGAGACTGCCGCTGAGAGAAGCCCGCGTAAGGAATGGGATGGGACGGAGTTTCATGGATTGAGTAGGGCACGGACCATCGCGGCGTCCATTTTTTTGGAAACGTCCGCATCTGCAAGGATTCCGGCGGCGAGTTTGCCTTTTTCCTGTTGGAGTTTGTGAATACGCTCTTCCACGGTTTCCTGGCAGAGCAGCTTGTGGACGAAGACCGGTTTGTCCTGGCCGATGCGGTAGGCACGGTCCGTCGCCTGGTTTTCGGCGGCGGGATTCCACCAGGGATCGTAGTGGATGATGGTGTCGGCGGCGGTCAGGTTGAGCCCGGTTCCGCCGGCTTTGAGGGAGATGAGGAACACCGGGGCTTTGCCGTTTTGAAAATCCTCGACGAGTTTTCCGCGGTCCTTCGAGGCTCCGGTGAGTTTCAGATAGGGGATTTTTTCCTTCACCAGATGCGCCTCGATGATCGCGAGCATGGTGGTGAATTGAGAAAACAGGAGAATTCGCCGACCTTCTTCGATGAGCAACGCGAGCAGATCAGTTAGGAAATCCAGTTTCGCCGATTCGCGGACATCGTGATCGAAATCCTCCGGCAGCAGGCGTGGGTCGCAGCAGATCTGGCGGAGCTTGAGCAGCGCGTCGAGAAACACGATCTGCGATTGCTCAATGCCGCGCGCGGCGATGGCTTCGCGCACGCGCTTGTCCATGGTGGCGCGCACGGTTTCGTAAAGATCCTTCTGGCCGGAGTTCAGCTCGATGAGGTGGACGAGTTCGGTTTTCGGTGGCAGCTCCTTGGCCACCTGGTCCTTCGTGCGCCGGAGGATCAGCGGGGCGACACGTTCTTTCAGGACGGCGTTCCGGTCGGCGTCGCCGTCCTTTTCAATAGGCGTGCGGAAGCGTTTGTTGAAGGCGTCCTCGGTTCCGAGGAATCCGGGAACAAGGAAATTCATCAGACTCCACAACTCGCCGAGGTGGTTCTCGATCGGCGTTCCTGATAGGCAGAGTCGGTTTCTCGCATCCAGCTTGCAGGCCGCCTGCGCCATCTTCGAGCGCGGGTTCTTGATGTATTGGGCCTCGTCCAGCACGACCATGTGGAAGGGAACCGTCGCCAGCTTTTCAATGTCGCGCTGGAGCAGGGCGAACGATGTTAGGACGAGATCGGCATGCGGGATGGAGCGGAAATACTTTTTGCGCTCCGGGCCGTTGAGCACGAGCACGCGCAGGTCCGGCGTGAACTTGAGCGCTTCCGCCCGCCAGTTCGGGACGACGGAGGTGGGTGCGACGACCAGCACCGGCAAGCCGCGCGAGTGGCCGGATTGTTTCTCTGTCAGAATGTGGGTGAGCGTCTGGAGGGTTTTTCCAAGACCCATGTCATCTGCCAGAATCCCGTGCAACCCATGGCGGGCGAGGAACTGCATCCAGTGGAATCCGGCGAGCTGATAGTCGCGCAGAGTGGCTTGCAGACCGGTCGCCGTGGGCACCGCATCGATGCCGGAAAAGTCCTTCAGTTTCCCGGCCAGCTCCTTGAGATCCGGCGGCGTATCGATTCCCAATCCATCGAGGCCGGCGAGTGATGCTGCATCGAGTGCGTGGAGGCGGGCCTTGTCGGGAAACTTCGGATCGATGAGCGCGGCGAGGTGTTGGAGGATTTTCCGCACGCGGCCGATGGGGAGTTTCAAGGCGTCACCATCGGGAAGCGGCGCGTAGATGTGGCCGTTGTTAGGGCGGTCGAGAGTTTCCTCGAGGAAATCATTTTCCAGCAAACCCGCGAGGATCGGCAGCAGATCGTAGCGTTGCCCCGCCACGTCGAAACCGACGGAAAGGCTGAACCAGCCGCCGTCGCCAGGGGAGAGCGTGCTGTCCCATTTCGCCGGATCCGCTTCATGCACGCGGTGGCCGACGTTGTCGGAAACGGTGACGGCCCAGCCGAGTCCTTCGAGGCGGGCGACCATTTCACCACGGAATTGGTGCCAGAACGCATCGGTCGGCACGCGGCTGGGATCGGGAAACCAGCGGTCGGGCGCGCCGGACTTGCTCGTTTCGCGCGATTTGAGATTGAGTAGAAATTTCCACGCGGAGTTCGATTGCAGCGAGGAAAGCCCGGTATCGCGGAGCTGTTGGGTGGCGGCGGTTTCCGCAGCGGCGTCGTGCTGGAGGATCGCGGGTTGGCCATCCTGCGTGATCGAGCTGATCCACTCCGGCGCGGTGGAGCGGAGTGAGATACGGTGTTTGTCGTAGATCACCCATGCCTCCGCAGAGATCCAGAAATCCGGCTCCGGCTGGCCTAACGATTGCAATAAAAGCCGCGTCGCCCGGTCCACCGGCTCACGCGCCACCTTCAGTTCGAAGCGCGGCTCGAACCGCAGCCGTGGCAGATCCGGCGGCGGATCCTTCATCAGCTCCCGCGCGGTAGGCAGCGCGGCCGCGACGGCACCCGCGACTCCGCGACCTTGCAGCCGCGACGGATCGCGTTCTTTCGCCGCACGCAGCATGACGGCTGCGGCGTGGTGACAGAAATTACCGACCTCACACGAGCAGAATGTTTCAAACTCCCACGAGTTCCCGGACAGCCAGAGATTCACCTCCGTTTCGTCCTTCGCCACATTCGCGATCAGGCTGGTAGAGCCCGGGGCGGTTTCCTCCATCTGCAAATCCTTCACCTTGCTCACGAGCGAATTCGCGGCGGCGAGGATCTCGTCGTCGAAACGGTCCTTCCACCGGGAATCCCCGAGAAACGATGAAATGTCAGCGGTTTGTGGCAATGCCCCGGGAGGGTCCAACATGCTGGGGCCACGTCAAGCCTGCGCTGACGTCCGGCCGCAAACCGAGTCCGGTGCCGCACGGCGTTGCGCCCAAATTACTTCTTGAGCCACGTTTCCTTCATCGCCTCGGCGCGGGCGAGGGCGTCCTCCACGGTGCGTCCCAGGAAATTCGCATGGCCCATTTTCCGGCGGCCGCGTGCGTGGCGCTTGCCGTAGAGATGCAGGCTCGCTTCGCCATCTTTGAAAAGCGGCAGCCAGTCCGGGGCCGTCATTTCCTCGGGCCACATGTCGCCTAACAAATTCAACATCACCACCGGCGAGAGCAGGCGGGTGGATCCCAACGGTAGCCCGATCACCGCACGGAGCTGTTGCTCGAACTGCGAGGTCGCGCAGGCATCCAGCGTGTGGTGGCCGGAGTTGTGAGGGCGAGGGGCGATCTCGTTGACGAGCAAGGTGCCGTCGGATTTCAGGAAAAACTCCACACCGAGAATGCCACGGTAATCGAGCGCTTCCGCCACGCGGCGGGCGATGGCGGCGGCCTCCAAGGCAACGGCGGGCGAGACGCGCGCCGGGACAATCGAGACGTCCAGAATATGGTGGCGGTGGCGGTTTTCCGCGGGATCGTAGGTGACGGTGACGCCATCCGCGCCACGGGCTGCCATCACGGAAAGCTCTTTTTCAAACGGCACCCATGCTTCCAAAACCGCACGCGGGGCATCGAATGCAGCCCAGATCTTTTCCGGATCCTCGTTGCCTTCGAGCTTGAGCTGGCCCTTGCCATCGTAGCCGAAATCCGCCGTCTTGAGCACGCTTGGGCCGTCGAGCTCCTTCATCGCGGCAGCCAGATCGGCGGCGCTGGAAATCACGGCATACCAAGTGTGCGGGATGTTGTTTTCGCGGAGGAAATTTTTCTCACGCTCGCGGTTCTGGCAGATGCAGATGGCGTATGGCGAGGGAAACAGCCCTGTGCATTTGGCGACTTTTTCCAACGTGTGACACGGGATATTTTCAAACTCGACGGTGGAAACGGTGACGCGGTTGCAGAAATCCTGAAGCGCCTCCGGATCGTCAAACGGCAGATCGATGACCTCGTCCGCGCATTCCACGGCAGGTGCTTCCAAACCACCGGTCCAAATGACGATCCGCACGCCCAGACGACGGGCGGCGAGGGCGATCATGCGGCCGAGTTGGCCACCACCGATGACGCCGACGACACACTTCGGCGGCTGGAGGGAAATAGGCAGATCAGACATTGGGGATTAAATAGGATCGAGCGTCGGTAGGGTCGCGGACTTCACGGCGGCGGTCTGGTTTTTGCGGAAATCGGCGAGTTTGCGGGCGAGTTCCGGGTTTTCGTTGGCGAGCATGGCCACCGCGAAAAGTGCGGCGTTGGTTGAGCCAGCCTTGCCGATCGCGAAGGTGGCGGTCGGGATGCCGGCGGGCATTTGGACGATGGAAAGAAGCGAGTCCACGCCTTGCAGTGCCTTGGATTCCACCGGCACCCCGAGCACCGGAATGTCCGTGATGGCGGCGGTCATGCCCGGCAAATGCGCCGCACCACCCGCTCCGGCGATGATGCATTTCAGTCCACGGCCACGGGCGGTTTCCGCATAGGAAACGAGCTTGTCCGGCGTCCGGTGGGCGCTCACGACTTCCGCTTCC
>JBDSZP010000181.1:0-15724 GCA_039925065.1 Luteolibacter sp. | reverse complement strand
CACCGCCGGCACCATCGCCGGGCCTCCGGGAACCTTCATCGACATCAGCGCGTCCAACACCTCCGCCGTCGGTGGCACGCCGTCGCCATTTTCCACCGACGATCTCAACGCCGCCGGTTTCACTGCGGGAAATCTGTGGCGTCGTCGCACCGGCTTTGGATTTACCGCCACGGGTGCCCGCGAGATTTATGAAAAGGATGCGAATGGCGGTGTGGGAAATGCTGCGACTCTCGTCACCACTGCCAGCGGTCTGGTTCCTGGCAAAACCTATGGCGTCCATGTCGGATTCCTCTCGGTGCCGACCGAGACGTGGCAGGTGAAAGGCGGACTGACCGCAAACTCGCTGGAGCTTTTCACGCCCACCGCCCCCACCGGGCGAATCGCGAACATCGGTCTCAGCGCGGAACCCGAATCTAATAGAAATCAATACCTCGGCTTTGTCGGAAACGCCGTGGCCGCGGCGGACGGCACCTTGCAGCTCTTCGCGGACGATGGCGATGGCACGGCGACGAACTGGAGCACGCGCACCTGGCTGGAGGGGTTTCTGTTGGGCGATCCGGTCGTCACTCCGCCTCTACCGGGGAATGGCATTGAGATCGCGCCGGACGGAGCTTGGACATGGTTCAACGACGAGCGCGCCATCCTGCATCAGGGATCGCTCTATTCCGGCTATGTGAAAGGCACCGGCCAAACCGGCATCACCCGCCACGACCTGACGACGGGTGAGAATTTCCACATGGTCATCACCACCGCCGCGTCCCAACAGCTCGACGACCACGATAATCCTTCCATCACCGAGCTGCCCGACGGTCGGCTGACGGTGCTCTATTCGAAACACATCTCTGGCTCGCAATTCTATCAGAGAACGTCGCTTGTCACCCTGCCCACCACCAATGCCGATTGGGGGCCGGAAGTCACGATCGCCATGCCTGCGGCGAACACTTACGCCAACACCTATCAACTCAGCGGCGAGTCCAACGCGATATATAACTTCTCCCGCTGCATCAATTTCAACCCCACACTCACCCTCTCCACCGACAACGGTGCGACCTGGGGCGCTTCCCGCCAGCTCGTCGGCACCGGCAGCGGGAATACCCGGCCTTACCCGCGTTATTGCTCGAACGGCGTGGACCGCATCGACCTCATCTATACCGATGGCCACCCTCGTGATGTGGAAAACTCGGTCTATCACATGTATTATAAAAATGGCGGTCTCTACAAAACCGACGGCACGCTCATCGACAGCCTTGCGAACATCCCGCTCGACCACGATGCCGGGAAGCGGGGAAATGTGATCTATCCATTCTCCAATTCCGCCTGGGGCGCCGGCAATGGCCCCGACGACTGGATTCCCACCGGCCGTGGCTGGACCTGGGACGTGCAATACGGCCAGGACGGAGTTCCCACCGGTGTGTTTCAAGTGCAGACCGGCACGGACGCCACCTGGTCGACTTCCCGGATCTATTACTATTACGCTCGCTGGACCGGGACGCAGTGGCAGCGGAAGTTCATCGCACAAGCCGGACGTGGGATCTATGCCGCGGAGTCCGACTACGGCGGCGGCATGTGTCTCGATCCTGAGGACCCGCGGATTGTTTATATTTCCACCAATGCCGCCGATCCGTTCGCGCTGGGCGATATCGACAACGTTCCGCTGCGCACTAACAACCGCTACGAGATTTATCGGGGTTTCACTTCGGATGGCGGGCTCACGTTCACCTGGACGCAGATCACGGTGGACTCCACGACAGACAATCTTCGCCCCATCGTGCCGGTCCATCATGGCAGGCAGGAATTCCTGTTATGGTTCAACGGCACTTACACGAGTTATACAAATTTCTCCACCAAAGTCCTGGCCCGCATCGGCGAGCCGGTGGTTTCCTATGCGGGTTGGGTGGCGGGTTACGGGCTGGCGGCGGGTTCCAGCTCCGGGGATGACGATCACGACGGGCAGTCGAATTTTCTCGAATATGCGCTTTCGGGAAATCCGTTGGTCGCACAGGGCTCCAATCCGGTTTGGACCGGCACCGCGTTTCAATTTTCCATTGACCGAACCCGGGCGGACGTCGAGTGGGTCGTGTTACATTCCATCGATCTTGAAAATTGGCAGGAAGCGGCGGTGATCCGTTCCGCCGGCCTACCGGCTTCGATTGCGAGCGGATTCAACGCCACCTTGCCGGACGCGTCCGGGCCTGTGAATGTGTCGATCCAGACGCCTCCCGCTGGCGGGAAAAGTTTCTTCCGGTTGACTGCGAAATCCGCCCGCTGAAGCATGTATTCGTTCAACGTCTCATGAAACCCAAGGCAATCAACACCGCCGTTCGCCCTTTGGTCTATTCCGCCATGCTGCTGGCCGCTGCCGCGCCGGAGCTCATGGCCCGGCAGTGGACGTTTGTCGGAATTCCACAGCCGATGGAGGCTGAATTCGTGGCGATGAAAAACGGCGGGGTGGTCCTGCAAGGTCCGAACGGGAAAAGTTTCGAGGTTCCTCTCACGAGTTTCAGCCCGGCAGATCAGAAATACCTGCGGCTGTTGGAGGCCGGCGGTGGACAAGCACCCGCTGAGGAATCCATTCCGGGGAAGCCGGTCACGAGCCGCACGGGTTACAAGAGCAGTTCCGTTGAAGCACTCACCAACCAAGTGGTGACCTTGAACGGTCCCATGGAAGTTCATGTCACCGGCACGGGCGATCCGATCACCGGCAGTAGTTTCGATTTCACCTCGCCTGATGGATGGTTGTTTTTGGATAACATTTCCCCGTCGGTGGTGGCTTCGAAGTATCTGGATCGGATGCTGGTGAACGGCAGGAAGGCCGCTTTGAAAACGAACATCCGCGTGGTGCAATATGGATCGGGCACGGTGGTGATTCCTCACGAACCGGATTTCCCCGCGATGACGGTTTATGAAAGCAAGGATCTAGCGGGATTGTCGATGCCGTTGAAATGCTACGTGAACTATGATGACGCGCGGCTGCTGCAGTTAAAGAAATCCATCAGCTCTTTTGTTCTCAAGCGCGGTTATACCGCGACGATTGCGGAGAATGAAAACGGAACAGGCAAGAGCGTGAACTACGTGGCGCAAGATCACGATGTAGAGGTCAAACTGTTGCCGAAGGGACTGGACGACGGCGTTCGTTTCGTTCGGATTTTTCCGTGGCGGTGGGTGAGTAAAAAGGGCGTCGCGGGTGCCATCTGGCAGAAGCTGGATGTCGGTTGGTTCTATGATTGGAACATCGGGACGCAATCGTCGCTGGATCTCGAATACGTGCCCATCAGACAGAAACGCGACTGGCCGGGGCTGGATCAGGATTGGAAAGCGAGAGGTTCCAGCCAGCTTCTCGGCTATAACGAGCCGGATCACAAGGACCAGTCGAACCTCTCGGTGGATGAGGCGATCAAAGGCTGGCCGAACTTGCTAGGCACCGGATTGAGACTCGGTGCGCCCGCCGTCTCCGATGGCGGGTTGGGCTGGCTTTACCAGTTTATCGACAAGGCGGACGCGGCTGGCTTGCGGGTGGATTTTGTCGCCGTTCATTATTACCGGGGCTTCGCGGATCCCGGCGATGCGAAGGGCGCGGCGGATCAGTTCTATCATTTTCTCAAAGGCATCCACGACCGGGTGAAGCGCCCGCTGTGGATCACGGAATGGAACAACGGGGCGAACTGGACCACTGCTCCCGATCCTAACGAAAAGCAGCAGAAAGCCACCATCGCGGCCATGATCAAGATGTTGGATGAGACGCCATTCGTGGAACGCTACGCCGTTTACAACTGGGTGGAGGACTGCCGCCAGCTCGTTCGTAACGACGGCTCGCTCACGCCTGCGGGCGAGGTTTATCGGGATAAAAAATCGCCGCTATCATACGTCCAGCCGAAGGTCGAGAGGTAGCGAAGCGTAGGGGGAATGGAGTCCTGAGCCGGTGATTGCGCTGTTGCCTCTTCGTTCGTAGTTCAACCCTTCAGGGTGTCTTCATTGCGTAACGAAGACACCCTGAAGGGTTAGGCTACATACCAGATTTCCGCATCATTCCTGGTTTATGGTGTCACAGCACCTTCAGACGAGCGAAGAGTGCTGGCGCATTGTTCACCGGAATGGTGGCGGTGACTGTTTCTGTCTGGCCGTTGTCCTGCACACTGATATTTTCCGCAGCGACGGCGGACCAGTCGCTACCTGTGAGAGACGTGCTGGTTTCGATCGTGGAGGAGAATTCCAACGCGGCGGCTTTGTTGCGGGTGAAGGTGAAGAGCAGATTGTTGCCGTTCTTTTGGGCTACCGGAAGGCCTGTCGTGCCAGGCGAATTCGGAGTCATGCCGAGAAGGTATTCGATAGAATTCGCAATCCCATCGAAGTCCGGATCGGCGGTGGCGAGGGCGTCGTTTCCGGTGAGGGCGAAATTATTCGCCCAGATTGCAAACGGCGTGGCGGTGCGAACGAGGGCGATCTGCTTCTGGCTGTTATAGTTGTAATTCAGCACATAGCCGAACGGCAGGTCAGTGAGGGTGGGGGTGCCTGTCAGCGTGCCATAGGAGCCGATGATGTAGAGCGCCTGGGTCGTGCCGCCGGGCAGGACATTGAAATCGAGCGTGGAGCCAGTGAGTGTTAGTGTTCCCGTGACATTGAGGCGATCGGCGGTGGCACCGTCGATCTCGGTTTCCCACGTGCCGGTGATGGTGACGTTTCCGGAGGCTGCTAGGGTGCCTGCGGAGTTTCCAGGAGCGAGTTTTCCGGCGACGGTGGCCGAAGCGATGCTGCCGGTTCCGGCCAGGGTTCCCGCGGCGGCGACGGTGATCGGGGAAACGGTGATGCTGCCATTCACGGCGAGTTTTCCGGCGCTGACGACCGTGTCGGTGGAGGCGTTGCCATGGGTGTTGGTGCCGTTGAGGGTGAGCGTGCCGGTGCCTTCCTTGGTGAGTTTCGTGAGTGTCGGAGTGGCGGTGGTGGAATTGGAAACAGCTCCTTGGACGATGGTATTGCCGCCGCCGGTGAAGCGGATGTCGCGGAAGGTGGCAGCGTTCAGCGTGTTGGTGACATTTCCTGAAATGGTTAGCTGCGAACCGGTGAGAGTGTCGATGTAGAGTCCGCCGCCGGATCCGGTTTGGGTGATCGAGCCATTGAGGATATTGGAACCGCTGACGTTGCGAAGTCCGGTGTAGGCGATGTCCATGGTGCGGCCCCATGTTTCCACGGCGAGCGGGAAGGTCTGGCTGCCGCTGAGTTCCAACCGGGAAACCCCGCTGTTCTGGCCTTGGAGGAGTATTTTCGAATGATAGCCGAGTGCCTGTGGGTGACCGAGGCGGATGGCACCGTTATTGGTATTGGTGCCGCCGAAGGTGAAGGTTCCGCCGAGCGGGCCGAAGTTGTTGGAGGTGGGCAGGATGAGGGTGCCGATGCCGGTTTTGGTAACGGTCGCGGTACCGCTGATTCCTAGCAGACCGGTGAACGTGGAATCGGCGGAGGGGTTGAAATTCAGGACGCCGGCCGAGGCGATGAGCGTCTGGATGTTGATGGTGGCAGAGGTGAAACTCAGTGTGCCCGCGCTGGTTTTGGTGAGGGCTGCCAGATCGACGTTTCCGGCGATGGTGCTGCTGAGCAGGGGTTGGTCCCAGGTGAGGGTGTAAGGCCCGGAGAGTGCTCCGTTGACCGTGAATCGGCCGCTGTTTTGTCCGGTGATTTTTGCGTCGGAATCCAGCGTGATGCCGCCATTCAGGATGACGTTGGGATTGGCGGCTCCCGAATCATTGACGAGTGCTCCGCCGGTGCCGATGCCGTTCAAGTGTATGTTTGCCGCGTAAGTCGGCGTGCCGGTGATGTTGAACCAGCGGATGAAGGAGCCGGAGCGGATGTCGATGGTGGTGTTGGCTCCGCCGAGTTCGTAACCGGTGGCGGCGACGCTGGTGGTGTTGTAAGGCCGGAGCTGGGCGTTTCCGGTGAGGATGAGGGAGCCGTTGAAATTCCGGTTGTCGCCTAGCAGATTGAGCTGGTTCGCGCCGTTCACCGTGAGCGAGGAGGTGCCGCCGAGAGAGGTGGTGATGTCGGTGATGGCGGCGTTGAGCGAGAGGGTGGCTTCCGGAGTGAAATTGAGCGGACCAGTGCCCGCCAGGTTGTAGCCGGTGGTGTTGAAAATTATTCCGCCGATGCCGGTGACATCGGTGCCGAGGGTGACGGTGCCCGCAGTGCCGCCGAAAAGCGCGGTTTTTCCGGGAATCCACGCGCTGCTGTTGGCGCCGACTTTCCATGAGGTGGCCGCTGCGGACCAAGTGCCGCTGCCGCCGGGAGAAACGCCGGGTTGCCAGGTGAATTCGAGATTCGGCACGAGGGGATTGGTGCCGTTGAGAATTTCATCGCCGTCCTTGTAGCCATCGCCGTCGGTGTCCGGATTGTCGGGATCGGTTCCGGCGTCGGTGGCGGAAACATAGATGCCGGTGTTCGTTTCGTAATCGTCGCTCAAGCCATCGCCGTCACGGTCGCCGGTGAAGGAAACATTGGAGAAAACCGCTTCCGAGGTGTTGGTCGTATCGTTGGACGTCACTGCCAGGCCGGCGAGGGCGGCGGAGGGGAGATCGATGGCTTGCGGTGTGCCGACCTGCGTCCAGGCGGTGCCATTGGTGGAGAAAAACGCGGTGACGATATTGCTGCTGCGGACGAGCCGGAGGAGCGGCGGATAGGGTGTGGAAACGGTGGCCCAGGCATAGGTTCCCGTCCCACCCGCGCTGTTACGCCAGTAGAACTCGACCTGGCCCTGAGTCAGCCAATGGACCATGGCGAAAGGCGCGTTTGCAGCAGAACTGCCGCGAATCATGACGCCCGCCTTGGCGACGTTGTTATCGGCTTCGAAGCTGTTGAGGCGGGCGGTGATTTTTCCGGAATCGATCATCGGCTGATAAACGAGCTGCACGCTGTCCGAAGTGGTGCCCAGATTGTTTCCCGATCCCCTGACGACGATGCGCCCGTCGCTCGCTCCCGTTTCCCCCGCCAGACCGGAGCCGATGCCTGCCACGGACCACTCGGCGGGCAAGGCCTCGGTGAGGAGGAAATCATCCACGTCCGCCGCGCCGACATTGCTACCGGCTGGGATGTAAACGTAAAGTGTGGCGGAGGTGGCCGCGCTGCCGGTGGTGAAGGTGTTGGTGGCTTTTTGCCAAATATTTCCGGTGCCGGTGAAGGTGGTGTAAGCCTCGGCGGCACCGTGGTTTTTCACACCGAAGCGGATCGGCTGGCCGCTCGTGCGGGCCCAGCCGGTGAGATTATAGGTGGTGTTCGGTTTGAGTCCGTAAATCGTTTGCTCGGCTCCGCGGGCGGCGGCGTTCCCGTTCAATCGCAGCGCGCAGCCACCCGAGCGGCGGTAAACGCCACCCCAATTCTGAACGAGCGAGTCGCCACTGAGCGACCATGCGGAGTCGTCGCCAAGCTCGAATCCGCCATTGGTGAAACGCCCGGCGCGGCGGATGTAGATGTCATCGGCATAACAGGTTCCCCATTGCGTCGGCACCGAGGCGAAGATGTTCGCCGTGGTATTGGACGAGCCGGTGGTGAATGCTGCCTCGGCCTGGGTGAAACCATTGCTCCACACCGCTCCATAAACTTGCGAGCCTCCATAACTCTCCGCTCCGATGCGGATGTCCGGCCAGGCGCGCGAGCCGACATTTCCCATGCCGCGGACGACGTAGGGTGTGTTCGGCAACAGGCCGTAAACCGGCATCGATGCCTTCGAGCCGCTCGTAGTCGTCGGATTCAGATACACGCCCGGACCGCCGCCGACTCCGCCGGTCGAGTTCCAGCTCGTTTGTCCGCTCTGCCGCCATGGGCCCATGCGGTAGTTGAAATTGCCATTCACCGTTTGTTCCGATCGTTGATAGAAACGCACGTAGTCCACATCGAAATAGGTGGAGGTGTTCGCGGCGGTCCCGTAGCCCCCGGAGGGAATGGAGCCGGACCATGAGCCGGAGCGGACTTCGCTGGTGAGGTAAATCCACTGGCGCACATTGGAAATGGCGGCGGTCGTTGTCCAAACCTGCGCGCCATCGATGTACATCGTGTAGCGCCCGCCTTCCCAGAGCAGGCCGTAGGTGTGGTAGTTTCCCTGGAGCAGCGAGGAATCCACGCCGGGGTTGTTGACGACGGTGCCCACCGATTGGGTGGTGCCGCTGACGTAGCCGTCCCAGTGGATGTTGATGGCGGACTTGTTTCTCAGATCCGCCGCGCCGTTGTCCTGGCTGCGGTGCTCGACGATGTCGATTTCCGTGCCATTTCCCGCCGGGTCGCCCACGTTGTTGATGCCATAGGGCTGGAGCCAGAAAGCCGACCACATGCCTTGGGACGAGTTGAATTTGATGCGGGCCTCCCAGTAGCCGAAGCACTCCTCGAATTTCCCGTTGGACGCGATCCATCCGGTGTAGTGATTGCCGTTTTCCGTGTAGGTCTTGATGCGGAGGTTGCCGTTGCCCACCGAGACCGCGCTGGCCGTGTTGGTGGCGTCCCAGCGCGCGCCAGTGCCGATCGTCCAATTCGATGTATTGAGCGTGGTTCCGTCGAACTCGTCGCCCCATGCCTTCGTCCAGCCATTGCCCGGAGGTGCGGCTTGGGAAGCGGATACGAGGAAAAATGACGCGAGAAGCACGCGTCCGACAGGGTTTTTGGACAGGATCATGACACGTTGGTGGGAATAAATACTTTCGCTGGGTGGTGGCCTGACGTCAAACCGCCGAATTTCCCTTTTGTGGGGAGGGAAATGGGGGACATTTGGAAGAAATTTCCACGTATCTTGAACTTGAGTGATTTTTCCCTTCCCAAATCCGAATTCTTTCCTTACCCCTCGCCCCCGCATGTAATGGTGGTCGTAGTTCAATGGTAGAGCCCCAGATTGTGATTCTGGTTGTTGCGGGTTCGAGTCCCGTCGATCACCCCATTTTTCCCATTGGGACTTCAGAGGAAGTCCGGACGGGGAGAAAGGAAACCAAGCCAAATGACTGATGCAGCCGCTAGAGAGTAGGATTCACTACAAATTCCGTAATTCGCTGCTGTTAGCGGAGGCGCTGACTCATCCCAGTCTCGCTTATGAGTCCCAGAAACCGCATTTTGACAACCAGCGGATGGAATTCCTCGGCGATGCCGTCCTCCAATTGATCGTCACTGAGGAGCTTTTCAAAATGTTCCCGGATTTCACCGAGGGACGCCTTACCAAACTTCGTTCTCGCGTCGTTTCCCGCCGTGCGCTTGCTAGATTCGCCATGGCCATCCATCTCGGCGATTATGTCCTGCTGGGAAAAGGCGAGGAAGCCACCGGCGGACGCCGACGCCTTTCCACTCTCGCAGATGCCTTTGAATCCCTGATCGGCGCGGTTTATCTGGACTCCGGTCCGAATCCCGCACGTGAGCTGGTGCTCCGCCTGTTCGAATCCGAAATTGGGAACATGATCACCAGCCCGGAAGAGCGGAACCCGAAAGGCGAGCTCCAGGAATGCCTCCAGGCCATCCACCCGCAGGCACCGATGTACAAAGTCATCGGCGAGAGCGGTCCCGACCACCGCCGTGTTTTCCAATCCGAGGTTTCCTGGCAAGGCACCATCCTTGCGACCGGAAAAGGAAAGAGCAAAAAAGAAGCCGAAGCCCGAGCCGCCGCCGAGGCGCTGCGCGCGCGGGTGTGGGAAAAGTGAGGCGTTACTGACGTGATGATCCAGACATTCCTGTCTGGCTTTTTTCTCCAATCGACCATTCTTGTCGATTGGATCCATACCGTTTGCTAAAAGTAATTGCCGAAGCCTCCCTCGGCTTGTGTCTTCCACGGAGCTGTCCGGAGTTCGCGCTTCAGCGTGCTCTTCGCGAAGACAAGCTGAAGCTTGAACTCCGGACCGTCGCCAGAAATGCCTCACCTTTCCCATTTCGGCATTTGATCCTGGCAGACGGTCTAACCGATGATTTCAGATCCCGATCCCAGCCACACCACGGAAGGCGGAATATAGTTCCTGCGCTTCTGTATTTTTCCGGGCTGATCGATGGCGGGCCCGAAGCAAAAGTGAGCCGGGCGATTCTTTCGGGTATTCGCTCCTCCATTCATGGATTCGCGGTGTTCCTCCTACTGCATTTCGGATTCCTACCCGAGCTCGTCCGGCTCTGAAACACTGATCGCCCGGAAGCCTGGAAGTGCAACGAGTTTTTTCGAAAAATTTTACGGATTTCAGGCGCGCATTTTCGAGTAAGCGCGGAGGTAGCCGACACATTGGGCGACCTCTGGCAGGCTGGTTTTCCAGTTGTGTTCGTATTCCACGCTGACGTTTCCGGCGAAGCCGTGTTTGCGGGCTTCGTCGAGGATGGCCGGGATGTCGATGATGCCGGTGCCATAGACCTGGTCGTGGGTCCACTCGGTGATCGATGCGCGGTCCTTCATGTGGAACGAGCGGATGCGCGGGGCGATTTTTTTCACAACATCAAGCGGGTTCATGCCGGATGCAGCCCAGTGGCCGATATCCGCGCAGTAGCCGAGGTTTGCGTGGCGGCCTTCGAGGAGTTTCCAGACGGTGTCGGGATTCCAGAGGGCGCTGGGTTTCGGATGATTGTGGAAACAGACCTTGATGTCGTATTCCTTGGAGAGCTTTTCGAGCGTGTCGATGGCATCGACGGACTCGGTGGTGACGCCGTAGAGGTTGAGTTTTTTCGCAATTTCGAAGGTTTTGCGGGCCTGGACTTCGTCTTTCGGGATATCGGTGACGCCGAAGTTGAGGGCGACGATGTTGTTCTTTTTGAGATGATCGGTGATTGCCTGCACCCTGTCGTCGGCCAGGTCAGGGCCGAAAGCGACATCGCCGTGGTCGCCGCCGAGTTTCTGGCCTTTGTAAAGTTCGACACCACCTGCTCCGGCAGCGGCGGCCATTTCGATCGCTTCAAACAGGCTGAATTCCTTGAACGTCCAGCACTGGATGGAGATCGCGAAGCCGGCATCGGTGACGGTGGGCTTGGTGATCGGCGCGCCATTCGAGCGAAGGGCCAGCAGGGCGGAAGCGGCGGGAATCATGGTGAGAAGCGAGCGACGTTTCATGGCGATTGGGTTTTCAGGGTTCAGCTTTCGACCTTCCAGTCATATCCCGCGCCCTTGCTGAAGGCATGGACCACCTGGCCGGAGGGATCGACGTGCCGGACGAGGATGCGATTGTCCGCGATGGTGAGGTGGGAAAATCCGTGGGTCGGCTTCATGACGGCACCTTTGCGGGCTTTGTCGTCGGGGTGAACGGGGGCACCGCCGCCGCCGGAAATGACGTAGGATGTTCTCAATCCTTCGAGTTCCAAATGTTGGAGATCATGGTCGTGGCCGCAGAGATACAAGTGGACGCCATGTTTTTCGAAAAGCGGGCTGAGTTCCTGAACGAGCTCGGGCGTGTCGCCGTGGGCACCGTCCGAATAAACCGGGTGGTGGCCGATGACGACGGTGATCGGCGCGCGCTTTGAGGTGAGCTGGGTTTCGAGCCATGCAGCCTGCTCGGCTTTTTCGGCGTTGCTGGTCCAGCAGTAGGCATGGTCGCCATGGATGCGACGGTTGATCGTGTCCCAATTGGTGTCGATCATGAGAAACGTGACCTGCGGCGCTTCTTTCGGCAGATCGACGCGGTAGTATTTCCCGGGCATCGTCCAACGGGTTTTGTAGTTTTTGAAATCCGCATAACCGAGCTGCACTTTTTCATTTCCGACCGTGTCGTGGTAATCGTGATTTCCCAAAATCGCCCAGCAGGGACCGGGGAAAACCCTGCCCGGATACAGGTCGGAGAATCCCGTTTTCCAACGCTCGGATTCGAAGCCGCCGGGCATGGGATGATAGAAATTGTCACCGAGTAGAAGCAGTCCCTGAGTGGGTTTTCCCAAGCTTTCCGCGTATTTCACCAATCCGGCGGCGACATCTTTCTGTGCCTGATCCGCAAAGCCGAAGTCGCCCATCGCGATCAAGTCGAGCATGCCGGATTTCGCCGCTTCGGCCGCCTTGGCGCGAGGGGTGAGGAGATTGAGCTCCATCGCCACGCTGGAGCAGAAAAGCGTTTTGAGCAGGCGGCGTCGGGTCATGTGTGGGCCGTGGGACATGGGGTATTATAAACGGATCGGGCCGCTTTGTTTGTTCATGGTTTTGCGATCTTCGGGCGATCAACCCGCGATTCCAGCCAGCCAAAGCGCGGAATGAATCTTGAAATCGATGACGACACCCTCTGCTTCACGGGCCGCGAGCCAAGTGCGCAGCTCGGGAATCGGCACGTGGTGAACGGTGATATTCTCACCCGCCACGCCGCCGCCGAGGTGTTCCCTGACGAGATCCTTCGCGTGGAAAAGGTGGATGAATTCCGAGCTCATGCCTGCGGATGTGGGCGAGGCGATCAATGGGGCGACCGATCCCGCGCGGTAGCCGGTTTCCTCCAGCAACTCGCGGGCAGCGGTGTCGGCGAGTGATTCTCCGAAGAATTCCGGCTCATCACCCACGAGGCCGGCGGGCACCTCGATCACGCGCTTTTGCATTGGAATGCGGAATTGCTCGACGAGGATGATTTCGTTTTCCGGCGTGATCGCGAGGATGCCGACGCAATTTTCGGACTGCGGGCGACGGACAAAATCCCAATGCCCAATGCGATAAAGGCCCAGCCATTTGGTTTCGAAGAGTGTTTCGGGTGTGTTCATGAGGTGAAATTTGAGGGCAAGAAACGATGGCGCACGGACGTAAAGGGGGCTACTGCTTTTGCGTCCTGATGTCCCGCTACGATTTCCAAATCCCCGTCACCTTCAAGCACCGTATTGTTTTTACCCGGGATGCCTTCTCCCCTGAAAACCCGGATCTGGCGGAAATCCTGAGCGAGGGCGGAGGACGCCGGGCGGTGGCTTTTCTTGAGGAATCCGTCTATGCCGCTTGGCCGGGATTACTCGATCAGATTCAAACCTACTTTTCTGAAATCGATCTGGAATTCCGCGGAACGACCGTTTTTCCCGGCGGCGAGATCTGCAAGGCCGACGATCAATTGGTCAGGGAAATCTGGTCCGCGATCGATGCAGCGCATTTGGATCGGCACTCTTACGCCCTCGTCATCGGCGGCGGGGCTTTTCTCGATGCCGTCGGATACGCCGCCGCCACGGCCCATCGCGGCGTGCGGTTGGTCCGGTTTCCGACCACGACTCTCTCTCAGGATGACAGCGGCGTCGGCGTGAAATGCGCCGTCAATGCTTTCGGGAAAAAGAACTGGATCGGTGCCTTTTCCGTGCCCCATGCGGTGATCAACGATTTTAATTTCCTCCACACCCAGGACGAGCAGACGCGCCGGGCGGGCTTGATCGAGGCCGTGAAAGTCGCCTTGGTGAAGGACCGCGGGTTCTTCGAATGGATCGAAGAAAACCTCGCCGCGCTTTCCGCCCTTGAGCCGGAATTTCTCGAAAGCTGTGTGGAGAAATCCGCACTGCTCCACGCCCGCCACATCGCGACCGGTGGCGATCCGTTCGAAACCGGCTCTAGCAGGCCGCTCGATTTCGGCCACTGGGCGGCTCACAAGCTGGAGGCGATGACGCACTATCAGCTTTCACACGCACCAGCCGTCGGCGTCGGATTGGCGTTGGACACGCTGTATTCCGCGCGTTCCGGGCTGTTGAAATTTTCACTCGCGACGCAAATCCTCGACGTGCTCGATGGTCTCCAACTCAGCATCTATCATCCGGCGCTTGATTGGCTGGACGATACCGGACGCCGCAGGGTGTTTGATGGGCTGGATGAATTCCGCGAACACCTTGGCGGCGAACTCACGGTTCTGCTTTTGAAGGATCTCGGCCAGGGTGTGGACGTCCACGAGTTCGATGAAACCCTGCTCGGCGAGTGTATCAATGAGCTCCGGACACGCTGGGAAAGCCGGGGTTGAGGCGTTTTCATCGCGCTTGCATTCCCTTTGAAATCTCGCGTATTTTTGGGAATGCGCCTGCGCCCACTTCATCTGTTGCTGTTTTCAGCGCTCACCCTCTCTCTCAACGCGGCGGTCTCGCTGCCGACGGATAACTCCGCATCAGTGCCTGCTGCGGCGGAAGGTCCGGCCAAGGACGCCATGGATGCGTTCCAGTCCGGCCGCCACGCGAAAGCCGTCGAGCTGGCAAAACCCCTTGCCGAACAGGGAAATCCCGATGCTCTTTATCTGATGGGATTCGCCTACGAATCCGGCAAGGGCGTCGAGGCATCCAAGGACAAAGCGCTCGAATTCTATCGCAAGGCCGCAGCGGCGAAACATAAGGACGCTGTTTACCGCCTCTCTTTCATCCTCCTCGCATCCGAAAAGGAAGATGAGCGCGATCAAGCCCGCCAGGCACTCGAAACCGCTGCCAAGGACGATCCTACTGTTGCCGCCCGCATTCTCGGTGAAGCCTATCTCCGCGGTCGCCTCAGCCCGTCCGCAGATCCTGATAAAGCGATTTTCTGGTGGAAACACGCTGCGGATGCCGGTGACCTCCCATCACTCCTCCTCGTTGCACGCTTCTACGAAGGCCAGTTCGGTTTCCCTGAATTGAGGGATCCCAAGCAAGCGCTCGCCAACTACGCCAAAGCCGCCGGACTCGGTGATGCCGGTGCGATGGCCGCCCTCGGTTCCCGTCTCCTCAGCGGTGATGAAAAAATCCGCGACGAGAAAAAAGGCCGCGAGTGGCTCAAGAAGGCCATCGATGCCAAGGAATACACCGCCTATCTCGCGCTCGGTGACTACGAGGAAAACGTGAAAAAAGACCTCAAAGCCGCCCTTGCCCAATACGAGCGCGGCAAGGATGCAGGTCAGATCGACTGTATCCTGCGCACCGCCGATTTTTACATCGAAGGAAAAGGCGTCGAAAAAGACACGGCGCGCGGCCTCGCACTCCTCGAAAAAGCGGCTGAAGGCGGCAATCCAATCGCCAATTTCCGCCTCGCTGTCCAAGCCCTCTCGGTCGAGAAACCGGATCTGCTGGCAGGATACGGCCACCTTCTCAAAGCCGCCACGGGCAATTTGGTCGAAGCGCAGAACGAACTCGGCCTGCTCTATCTGTCAGGAAAGCTCGCTTCCGCCGATTCCGCCGCCGGCGTTGCCTGGCTCACCCGCGCTGCCCAAGGCGGCTACGCCCAAGCTCAGAACAACCTCGCCACACTCTATGAGCGCGGCGCGGCCGGGCTGACCCAAAACATCGAAAACGCCGGTCAGCTCTACTCGCTCGCCGCCAACCAAGGCCACGGCCCGGCCACCCTGGCCCTCGCCCGTTTGCTCAACGATGGCACCGGCACCAAGGCCGATCCTGAAAAGGCATGGGCCCTCGCCACTCTCGCCGCCGAGCGCGGCGTGGAAGATGGCAAGAAATTGGCCAACGAAATCGACTCCAAGTTCGACGACAAGCAACGCGCTGCCGCGAAGAAGGCACTCGAAGATATCAAATCCGGAAAAGCTGCGGAAAAGCCAGCCGACAAGGCAGCTTCAACCGCCAAGCCAGCCGACGCTCCGAAGAAGGCCAAGTGATCCGATAAAACGAATCCGCTAACAAATTCAGCCCGCCCCGGTTCCCCCGGCGGCGGGCTTTTTCGTATCTCTTCGCTCGTAGTCTAACCCTTTAGGGTGTCTTCCGAGCGCAAATGAAGACACCCTAAAGGACTGGACTACGAACGCACAATCCTTCCTTCCCTCATCGTCAAAACCTCATCACACAGCCCGCCGAGTTCCGCTTTGGAGTGGGTGACGTAGATCATGGGCACCTGAAACTCATGCCGGAT
>JBDSZP010000180.1:0-12090 GCA_039925065.1 Luteolibacter sp. | reverse complement strand
AGGCTTCGCCATAAATTGTTAATCCATGTATTCCGCTTGCTGGACCAGATGATGCTCGCCACTACGGCTGTCGCGATTATTTACTTCCGGCCCGAATTAAGAATGGAGGGTGCAAATCCGATCCTGGAAGCTACCTTCAAGATTGATGACACCCTCGGATTGCTGCTCCTCGTCATGGGCTGGGTCGGCATTTTCGACTATTTCATCCGCTACAAGGCTGACCGCCTGGTGGCGCTCAATACCCAGGTCAGGAATCTGACCAAGGCGACGGGGCTGGCGTCCTTCTGGCTGATGATCATCTGTGCCGTATTCTCAGTGAAGAGCTTCAATATCTTCAACATATTGATCTTCTTCGTGGTGGTGACCACTTTCGGAATCATCAGCCGGTTGATGGTCAGGGTTCTTTTGTTGAGCGCCAGGCGGTCCGGTTATAACTATCGGTTCCTCCTTGTGATTGGAGCCAATGACCGGGCCTTTGAGGTTGCGGAGCGAATCGAAGACAAGCCTGAGCTCGGCTACAAGATCGTCGGATTCGTCGCTGAATCCCCTTCCTCGCAGGATGAGTGGAAGGGGCGTGATCATAAAAATTGGAAGGTCCTGGGACAATTGCAGAACTTGAGAAATATTCTGACAGAAGAGCGGGTTGATGAAATCATGGTCTGTCTTCCGGTGGATGCGCGGTTCAGCGATATATCGATGATCGTCCAACATGCCCGCGATCTTGGTGTTGTCGTCCGCCTCATGCCGAATTTCGCAGACGGCGCCCTGTTGAGGAATATGTATGTCGAAGAGTTTGAAGACGAGTATGTGGTGACCCTCTTCAGGGAACAGCTCCTGATGCAGCTTCTCGCGAAGCGATTGATCGATGCCTCGGTCTCCCTCGCCGTTCTAATAGTTCTGCTTCCACTGATGCTGATGGTGGCGATCATCATCAAGCTGACGAGCCCGGGTCCGGTCTTTTTTTCGCAGAACCGGGTCGGCATGAACCAGCGGCAATTCCGCCTCTATAAGTTCCGTTCAATGGTATTGGACGCGGAAAAAAGGAAGCTCGATCTGGAGCATCTGAATGAACGGGACGGCCCTGCATTCAAGATTGAAAATGATCCGCGGACGACGCCGATCGGACGTCTTATTCGGAAGATGAGCATCGATGAGCTGCCACAATTATTCAATGTTCTCAGTGGCGAGATGAGTTTGGTTGGACCGCGTCCGCCGCTGCCGGAAGAGGTGAAACGCTACGAATGGCTTTTCAGAAAACGGCTCTCAGTGAAGCCGGGGATCACATGTATCTGGCAGATCAGCGGCCGGAACAGCGTTTCATTCGAAGATTGGATGGAAATGGATCACGAATATATCGAAAACTGGTCGCTATTCCTCGACTTGAAAATTCTCATGAAAACAGTTCCGGCGGTATTGTTCGGACGCGGTGCATCCTAACACTAAACGAAGCGATGTCGAAACAACGCCCCAAAGTATTGGCAATCTCATCCGGAGGAGGACACTGGGTCCAGCTTCTGCGCCTCAGACCAGCCTTCGAAGGTAGTGACGTCGTTTTTGCGACGGTTCAGGAAGGCTACCGGGCGGACGTGGGTGATGCGGAATTCCGCGTGATTCGGAATGCGAACCTATGGGGGAAGAGCGACCTCATCCTGTCCGCACTCGGGATCATCTGGTTGCTCATACAGATCCGGCCGGATGTGGTGATCACGACCGGAGCGGCTCCTGGCTATTTTGCGGTTCGTTTCGGCAAGTGGTTGGGTGCGCGGGTTGTCTGGTTGGATAGTGTCGCGAATGCGCAGGAACTCTCGATGTCCGGGCATAAAGCCGGCCCGTTTGTCGATCTATGGCTTACCCAGTGGCAGCATCTGGCCCGCGAGAGCGGCCCGTTTTGCCGGGGCAGTGTGTTATAATCATCACCTAAAGAATCCACCCTCCAAGTTATGATCTTTGTTACCGTCGGCAGTGATATCCCGTTTGACCGCTTGATCAGGGCCGTGGATCGATGGGCCCGGGAAAACAATCGGCATGATGTTTTCGCGCAGATCGGGCGGGGCGGATGGGAGCCGGAATTCATTCCCTTTTCCGCGTTGCTCGAACCGACGGAATTCAAAGAACGCCTTGCCTCATGCAGTATCGTCGTCGGCCATGCGGGTATGGGAACGATTCTTTCGGCGCTCCAGAGCTCGAAGCCGATCCTCGTGATGCCCAGGCGGGGAGCGCTTGGAGAAACACGAAACGATCACCAGATGGGGACTGCCCGCCAGTTGCTGGAGATCGGCAAAGTGAACGTCGCATTCGATGAGGAGGAATTGTCCAAGAGTCTCGACCAACTCGGAGAGCTGACTCCGAAAGAGCGCATTTCACCCTATGCCGGTTCCGATCTCATCCATGCTTTGTTCAATTTCATCCACCAATCACAAGACCAGCATACTTCCAGCTAATAGGTAGGAATATATTACCAACCGCCACCTCCCGTTTGAGGAGCATGAATCATGAAACTGTCGATACTCATCGTAAATTGGAATTCGTTGGAATACCTGCGAAAATGCCTTGCGTCTATCAGGGCGACTTGTGCGAACCTCGATCTTCAGTTGGTGGTTGTCGATGGCGGTTCGTTCGATGGCTGTGGCGAGATGGTTGCGCGTGATTTTCCAGAAGTTGAGTTTGTGCAAAGTGCCGACAACATCGGGTTCGGCCGGTCGAATAATCTGGGATTCACGAAAGTAAAAGGTGATGCGGTTCTTCTGCTGAATCCCGATACGGAGCTCCAGGACGGCGCGGTGCAAATCCTTTTGCGGACATTACTGGAACAAAAAGACAGCGGAATCATCGGAGCGAGATTATTGAATTCGGATCGCAGTTTGCAGCTTTCCAGCGTCCATCATTTACCTACGCCGCTGAATTCCGCGCTGGATTCGGATTGGCTTCGCCGCCGCTGGTGGACGGAATCAGGATTGTGCGACACCATGAATGCCAGCGTCGTCGAAGCGGTTTCCGGAGCCTGCATGATGATGCGAGCGGAGGTGTTTCGTCAGGTGGGAGGGTTCAGTTCACGATACTTCATGTATGCGGAAGATATGGATCTCTGTCTGAAAGTGACTCGGGCTGGCCTGAAGATCTATTTCGCACCCGGAGCGGTGGTTCTTCATCACGGCGGAGGCAGCTCCGGGACGCAGATCAGCAAGTTCTCCACGGTCATGATCCGCGAGGCCTTGTATGTTTATATGAGGCAGAATCACGGATTTTCCACGGCCCTTCTTTATAAGCTATTAATGGCGCTTTCCGCCTTGGTGAGGTTGTCAATCCTTGGACTGGCGTGGTTGGTTTCCAAAGATGAAACTCGTTTGGCCAAAGCGGCTTCGATGTTGAAATGGTGGATTGTGCTGCGATGGTCGGTTGGCAAAGAGGGATGGGCGAAGGGCCATTTTCTTCCGGAACCAGAAATTTCATCGTGTATTGAAATGCCTTCCGAACAGTCGAAAAAAGTGGTTTCGGACGCAGTGATATAAGTCTTTGTCTGTATGTCATTTCATGCGTAAGTAGGTAAATTTACCTACGCTGCTAGAGTCCTTTTGGAAGTTGACAATCTTGGATGTGGTCACAGAGTAATATTTCAAATCAAAAAGAATTTTAACTGTCATGTCTGGTATTTATTTAAAAAAATGTTCGCGGCGGATTGCTTTGCTAATGTGTTGCCTTGCGCAATATCTAAAAGCGGACTCTTCAGCGACTCGCAATGGGGTTACGTGGACATTTGACCGGAACTATACCACCGGCCAGTATGCGAACGGGGACCCATGGGTGGTCGGTCCCGTAATCATCACCGCAATCTCTCCACAGCCGACCGAGGGAAGAAACGGAACGATGGTGAACCCCGCCATCGCTACAACCCAAGGTTTCGATAAAGACTTCATACCCGGCTACAACGACTATGTCTCGGCTCTCAATGTAGGAAAAAACCTGCCTCTGTCCGTGGCGGCCAATAGTTCCGTTGTTTCTTCCATTACGGCCGATGGCTACGTTTCCTATAACACGATTCAGATGTACTCGATTCTGACGGTGGTCGAAGCGGCCCCCGCGGCAGGCAGCTTCCGTCCGTCAGTGATCGGCAGCGGAAGCCGGGCGAGCAGATGGAATGAATCCCAACTCGACTATTCACGGTTGAATTCACTTCCAAAAGCACCGCTCACAGCCATGCCGGCGATTGCGACCGCGGTTGGATGGTTCAAGTATCCTTGGCTGGAGCTTAATCTGAACTGGACCGGAAGATATGTCCATACCTCCTACATGGCGCCCGACGGCTACGGGAAAGATATGGCATTAAGGACTGGCGATGCCGCCCTCTTGCTCAATCTTGATTTTACCTCGGCCCAAAAGCGCGATTTGTTGATAGGCTATGTTCAGTGCGGGCTGGATAACTTCGGAGTCCTCGAAAAAGGAGGGGCATGGTACAATGACGGAGGACAAAATCTCGGGAGACTTGCTCCGCTGATCGTTGCGGCAGGAGTTCTGAACGATGCTTCCCTGAAGGCAATGATCGACGGAACGAAGAAGAAATTTCAGGAATACCAAGGGACATTTTTCGTTTCACAAGCGGATGTCGATTTGACCAACCGGGTCGGGACCAACGGACAGACTGTTTATCAATATCTTGCCCAGGATATTGGAAAACCGGAATGGGGTATCAGACATACCGGCAATCCCGAAAAAGATAACAACTTCTGGGGCGCGGAATACCGGGATATCAATGGATCTACTCATACCGCGACGACGATGGCGGCGAGGGTCATGGGCTTGCGCAGCACCTGCAACTGGGAGCCTTTCTTCCAATATGCCGAACGATTTGTGAACTACGAACAGAGTTCGGGTTACAAAGGTGAATTCGCTTACAACCCGACACCCGGTTTCCACAAGCAATTCTACAACCAGTATAAAGGGGTTACCGCTCCTTCGGGAGGAACCCAACCGGACCTCGGGCCAAGTCAGCCCCAAGGATTGCGGGTGAAATAGCACCGCATGTTTCGCGGGCGTTTCCTGGAAGGTCCTATTCGGGTTCGGTTTTTTCGGTGAGCAAGCCAGGCGGTTTTGTCTCCCTCGTCGCTTGGCGCGTAAAATATCATGAACCCGCTGCTTCTGATATTTTGTCTGATCTTGATCGGACTGCAATTGGGACTTTCCAGGAAATGGGCGTTTCTGCCTCTCCTGATCGCCGCCTGCCACACACCGTATACACCATTCATGATGGGGTTGACGGTTACGCGGGTTGTTCTGATAGTAGGGCTCGCCCGTGCAGGGGCCAAAGGCTGGTTCAGTTGGAATCCGCGGAATCCATTGGATTTCCTAATGGCTGCCTTTGCAACGATTGCTTTGCTTGCCACGGTGGGTCACGAATGGGAGGCATATAATCCCCTCATTGTCAGATTACGATTAGTTGTGGATGTCTGCGGGACCTACCTGTATGCGCGTGCCTATCTGAACGAGCGGGAAACGCTGGATCGATTTGCGGCGGGCCTTGCACTGGTAATGCTGCCTTTTGCAATTTTCATGTTTGTGGAAAAGCAAAGTGGCCTCAATCCCTACCGGTGGATTGGAGCGGACAACGTCCTTTCGTTGGTGAGAGATGGTAAAATTCGGGCACAGGGTCCCTTTGGAACACCGATTCTTTCGGGAACGGTGGGTGCGAGTTCGATTCCATTCTTCCTGCCCTTGTGGCGCACCCGACGCGGACTTGCAGTCGTGGGATTGGGGGCGAGCGTTCTTGTGATGCTGACATCCGCATCCAGTGGCCCGATCAGTACCGCCGGAATCGGGCTGGCCGCCGTTGCGTTCTGGTATGGGAGGAGTTATGTAAAAGCGGTATCCATCCTGATAGTGGTGACCTTGGTCGTATTGCACCTCGTCAAGGATCGGCCGGTCTGGTATCTAATGGCTTTGATGGATTTCGTGGGTGGCAGCACCGGTTGGCATCGGGCCTACCTGATCGATATGGCGGTGCAGCATTGGGATGAATGGTGGCTGGTCGGCAGTGATCACACGCGGCATTGGATGCCATACGGGCTTGCCGCAGTTCCGGAGCATTGTGATCTCACCAACTATTACATTCATTTGGGTGTTACAAGTGGACTGCCGCTCGCGCTGTGCCTGCTGATGATCCAATGGAAATCCTTTAAAATGCTGAGCAACGGACTCAGACAAACTGCGGGAACCCCGGACGAATTTCGATATTGGTGCCTGGGTGCCGCGTTTTTTGCTCACGGAGTGACCTTCCTTTCCATTTCATATTTTGATCAGATGTATGTCTTTTTCTGGGTCCTTGTAGGCGGGATGACCGGCTTTCTAAAAGCGGAAGACAGAGCCACCGATGAGGACACGGCGACTAAAGTGATGGAGCCACATTGCGATAGTTACTGGAGTCCTCCAAAACCCCGTTTCGATAGCTAATTACCATTGGTGAAAAAATCCGGAACATACCCGAGGAGATTCATGAATCTCTGCACCGCTCTTTTCAACTACTTCAGGTGGGCCTGGAGATTTGAAAACTTTGGCTTTAGGTCGAGGTTGAGCAAACCGGATATCATCACGAATCCTTCCGGCATCAGGATCGGCAAACGGGTCGCCATTTGGAAGGGCGCGAGAATTGAAGCCATCGGTTGCGGAGAAAATCCAAAAATCGAAATTGGCGACGGGACGAACATTCACCTGTACTTCCATTGTGGTGCGGCAGAGTCTGTTAAAATCGGGCGCGATGTCCTGATCGCGGGGCGGGTATACATCACGGATCATGACCACGCTTTTGACGATCCAATCAATCCGGCCCGTTGGACGGAAAAGCTCACGTCGAAACCTGTTGTGATCGAGGATGGGGTATGGCTGGGTGAGGGTTGCGTCATTTTAAAAGGAGTAACGGTTGGGACCCGGTCGGTGGTGGGGGCTAACTCCGTGGTCACCAAAGATGTCCCTCCCTTTACCATTGTGGGAGGCGTTCCAGCTCGGATCATTCGTAAGATCGAGTTGGCCGGTCATCAGGCGAAATGCCATTAGCCGCGACGCGGAAAGGCGTACATAGCCCGCGGAGAGATCTCTTGTCCTATCAGAGTATGTTGGTTTCCGTAATCATTCCGACCTACAATCGTTGCGCGACCATTGTCGCAGCAGTGGAAAGCGTGCTTGCGCAGAGCTATCGAGATATCGAAGTGATCATCGTGGATGATGGATCAACAGATTCCACAACGGACATACTGGCGGACTATTCCGATCGGATTTCCATTATCCGGCAGGAAAATTCCGGACCATCCGCAGCAAGAAATCGCGGCGTCCTCGAGTCCTCCGGAGGGATCATCGCATTTCTCGATTCGGACGACTCATGGATGCCGGATAAAATCGCGCGGCAGGTGGATCTGATGGAATCGGTAGGTGAATCCATGTGTTGCTGTGTCTGTAACGCGGCGGTGATAGGGATTTCCGGAGAAGATGCTGGAAATACTTTCGATGTCGCAGGATTGAAGATGGACTGCGAAAGAGGAGAGTTGATGAATCCTCCGGAAGTGTTGGCCACACGGTTCATCCTGTTCAATCAGGTGGTCGCCATCCGACGCGATGCATTTGTTGAAGTTGGCGGATTCAATCGAAGTTTGCGGCTGCTGGAAGATTATGAGTTGGCTCTGAAGCTTGCAACGGTTGGAAAATGGGGACTCATCCGAGAGCCGATGGTGATGAAACGTAATGATACCATGGGGATCGGAGTCGAGTGCATGTCGGACCACGCGAAGCACGTATCCACATGTGCCGATGTGATTGCCGGATTCCTTGCATCCAAATATCGACCGTCAGGAAGAGCATTGAACTGTTTGAACCTGGCCCTAGCCGATTTGAAGACCGAGGCGCAGGGACTTTCCCTTTCTAGCATGAGTGAGGCGCTGCCGCGATTGGCTGGCGGCTTTCTCAAAACATGGGTGAAGGTGAGAAGGGCCGTGAGACGGCGAAGCCCGCTCTGGCCCCGTCCGGTGATCCGGAATCTATCATAATACGAGTAAAGAAACTAAATATATGAACGAAATAACCATTGAAGCCGGACGCGCGGAGCGGCAATATTGGCGGGATCTGTGGCGTTACCGGGAATTGTTTTATTTCCTGGCATGGCGTGACATTCTGGTTCGCTACAAACAAACGGTGATCGGGATTGCATGGGCGGTGATCCGTCCGCTCCTCACCATGTTGGCTCTGACGTTTATTTTTGGCTTTTTGGCAAAAATGCCGTCGGGGAATGTTCCCTATCCCATTCTGGTGTTTTGTGGGATGCTGCCATGGCAGTTTTTCGCAACCGCATTCTCGGAGAGCGGAAATAGTCTGGTCTCCAATGCGGGAATGATTTCGAAGGTCTATTTTCCGAGACTGGTGGTTCCTGTCAGCAGTGTGATCACCAGCTTTGTGGATTTCCTGATCTCCGCTGTCTTGCTTGGGATCATGATGATCTACTATCGATATTTGCCGGGAACGAGCATTCTGATGTTGCCAGTTTTCGTTATGCTGGCCTTCGCGACCGCTTTCGGATCGGGTCTTTGGATATCGGCGCTAATGGTTCGCTATCGAGATTTTCGTTATATTGTTCCGTTTGTCGTCCAATTCGGTCTTTATATATCTCCTGTTGGCTTCAAGAGCAGCATTGTCCCCGAAAAGTGGCGCTTGCTCTATTCGCTCAATCCGATGGTCGGAGTCATTGATGGATTTCGTTGGGCGCTTCTTGGTGAACAGGACCTTTACTGGCCCGGTCTCTATATTTCCTTGGCTGGCGTGATCCTGTTGATCGTCACGGGAATATGGTACTTCCGCCGGACCGAACGCACTTTTGCGGATGTGATCTGAATGGTTTCGGAGAATGAAAAATAAAACTACCAAAAATGAACAGTTCCATGAATAACACAGAATCTTCGTCCCCGCGGATCGCCATCATTGGCATGGGATATGTAGGACTTCCCCTGTCCCTCCAGTTTACCAAATCAGGAGTGAAAGTCCTCGGAATCGATATCGATCAAAAGAAGGTCGATTGTCTCAATCGAGGCGAAAGTTATATTAAACACATTCCAGCCTCTACCATCGATGCGGCCGTGTCCAAAGGTGACTTCTCCGCCACGGTGGACTTTTCGAAGGTCGCGGAAGTGGATGCTGTGATCATCTGTGTTCCGACTCCTTTAAGTAAAAATCGTGATCCGGATATTTCCTATGTGCTTGATACCGGACGTGCGATTGCTCCGCACCTTCCCAAGGGTATATTGATCGCGCTGGAATCCACCACCTATCCAGGGACAACCGATGAGAATCTGAAGGAAGTTCTCGAGTCAGGATCTGGATTGGTTGCCGGAGTTGATTTCCACCTTGCCTATTCTCCGGAGCGGGAAGATCCCGGCAATCCTGATAGTAAAGTCGGCGAGGTGCCAAAACTTGTCGGGGGATTGACACCAGCGTGTCTTGCAAAGGCGTTGTCGCTATATGGACATGCCGTCAAAAATCTGGTGCCGGTGTCGTCATGCCGGGTGGCGGAAGCTGCCAAACTTCTCGAAAACATTTTCAGGAGTGTCAATATTGCTTTGGTAAATGAGCTCAAGGTCGTTTACGCGGCGATGGGTATCGATATATGGGAAGTGGTTGCGGCGGCAAAAACGAAGCCGTTCGGATTCATGCCGTTCTATCCGGGGCCGGGTCTTGGTGGTCACTGTATTCCTATCGATCCATTCTATTTGACCTGGAAAGCTCACGAATTCGAATGCGCCACTCGGTTTATCGAGCTGGCGGGTGAGATCAACACGTCGATGCCCGGTTACGTTGTGGAACGTATCGCCGCAGCGCTTAATGATGCCCGCAAATCGTTGAACGGAGCTCGTGTGCTGGTGGTCGGACTCGCCTACAAACCTAACGTCGATGATGACCGGGAATCTCCGAGCTATCGCATTATGGAGTTGCTCAAACGCAAAGGCAGTGAGGTGTCTTACTATGATCCTTTTGTCCCTGTCATCGGCCTTACACGGGAATACGCCGAGTGGGCAGGAACGGAATCGATCGAATGGAATGCCGAAACCGTCAGCGGATTTGATATCGTCCTGGTATCAACCGCACACTCTTGCGTCGATTACGACGAGTTGGCAACCTGGTCCCAATGCATCGTCGATACACGCAATTCCATGGCCGCGATTCCAGCTTCCGAAGGGAAAGTTTGGAAGGCCTGATGGAATGATGAAACAGGTTAGGAACATCATATTGATTTTCATTTTTTGATTTTATGAGTGAATCCATTATTTCAGTCGAGAATCTCTCGAAACGTTACATCATCGGCCGCAATACGGAGCAGGGTGATGGTTTGCGCCATGTTCTGGAGAGAGCGGTCCGTGCGCCTTTTGGTTGGATGAAATCAGGAACGAACGGGCACGAGGCAAAAACCGAGGAATTCTGGGCGGTGCGCGACGTCAGCGTCGAAATCAAGCAGGGAGAGATGGTGGGTATCATCGGCCGCAATGGCGCGGGCAAGTCCACCTTCCTCAAATTGCTCAGCCGTATCACCGAGCCAACGAAGGGTAGAATCAGCCTGCGGGGTAGGGTGGCGAGCCTCCTTGAAGTCGGGACCGGATTCCATCCCGAGCTAACCGGTCGTGAGAACATCTATTTGAACGGAGCGATCCTCGGAATGAGCCGCGTGGAGATCAAACGTAAGTTCGATGAAATCACCGCCTTTGCCGAGATTGATAAGTTTCTGGACACACCCGTGAAGCGTTACAGCAGCGGAATGTATGTGCGGCTGGCTTTTGCCGTGGCAGCCCATCTGGAACCTGAAATTCTGATAGTTGATGAGGTGTTGGCTGTTGGCGACGCGGAATTCCAGAAGAAGTGTCTCGGCAAGATGGAAGATGTTTCCGCGAAAGAAGGCCGGACGGTCATCCTTGTGAGCCATCAAATGCCGGCCATTCAGAACCTATGCACACGATGCATCCTGATGGATCGCGGGCAGTTGATTCAGGAGGGCAGGACCAACGAAATCGTGAACGCATACATGTCGAAAGGTTCCGAATTGGCGACTGGTGGTCTGGCCGACCGCCGGGATCGGGCGGGCAGGGGAGATGTCCGGGTTACCGCTGTCGATCTTCGGGATGAATCGGGCGACTTGATTCAGGAAGCCATCGCAGGAAATGATGTCATTCTGAGTTTGAGTTTTTCAGTGAAAGAAAACCTCGTCCTGAATGATTGCATCGTCTGTGTGGAGATCACCAAGGATATGAAAAAATACTTCTCCTTGTCCTCGGCGCTTGTTGACCGGAAAAAGCTACAATTGGAAGGCGAGGGGCGCATCGATTTCATGGTGAGAGATTGGCCGCTTTCCGGTGGAAGCTATCACGTGAATGTCTATATCGAGTCCGACCGTGTGATGCAGGATCTGCTCAATGATGCTTCGGTGATCGAAACAATCGACGGAGACTTTTTCGGTACCGGGAAGTTGCACCACGAAGGATGGCAGGGAGCGACGGTCCTCGTCAGGCATTCATGGAGGCTGAGTAATGCATGATCGGTTTGAGAAACCATCAAAGATTTCATGCAATAACGTTTGGAAATATTAAATATTGATATTTAATGATATTTGTTCCAGCGATTAGTGCCTAATATAAAATAGATAGATACTACGCGATCACGTGGTTTCTCCAAGGAGGTTCCGTGATAATATGTTGCACTGGATCCAGTAGTATCTTTGTCGATACGGCTCCTTTTATCCCCCCCCGGCCATGAAGAATGACGTTGAGTTGTCGCCTGTTGCCCGTCTGATACCGGCGATCTATAGTCTGCTTGCGCCAGGCTGGGATTCAACGGTGGTGGTAGTTTCTACCATTGAAGACGAGTGGTTTGTAAAAACTGCCGGGGCGTTGGGGGATTTCGCTGGGTTCGATAGCGACTTGACGTGCGACATCGCTTTTGGCTTTAATCAATCAGGTCATCTCGCCTCTCTGCTGATTCCCCCTATCCCGCGAGAACAGATATTCAGTTGATCTGAATCATTGATCACATATCCCCCGCCCCCCCCTCCCTCCCCAAGTCCCATGAAATCGATGATAA
>JBDSZP010000179.1:0-9433 GCA_039925065.1 Luteolibacter sp. | reverse complement strand
GTTTTCTTCGATACTTCCATGTGCAAAAACGGTGCGACGGGTCCCCCCGATTCATCAAGCGGAAATGACGTTTAAATTTTCGCCAGTCGAAATTTCTCCGTTTTCAGAACTCCACTTCGGTCCCGAGTTCCGCGACTTCGATGGGACCGCGGTGGCGATCCGCGAGCGCGGCGCGTAGGCTTTCCGCATGATCGGGCTCGCCGTGGACGAGCCACACGCGGTGTTTCGGCCCGGTTGTTTTATCGAAATAATCCAGCAGTTCCGAGTGATCCGCGTGGCCGGAAAACGAATCGATGATCTCGATTCTCGCACGCACCTTGTAGATTCCACCGAGGATGGGCACCTCCCGCTCGTGATCCCGGATACGGCGGCCGAGCGTGTTGTCCGCGCAATAGCCGACGAAGAGCACGGTCGTCTTCGGATCGCTGATGTTGTTTTTCAAATGGTGCAGAATGCGACCGGCCTCACACATGCCGGAGGCGGATATGATGATTGCCACACCGCGGATGTCGTTGAGGGATTTCGAAACGCTGACGGAGCGGACCAGGGTTAGATTGTCAAAACCGAACGGATTTTCCTTTTCGAATAAGGTTTTGTAAACTTCCTCGTTGAAGGCATCCGGGTGGAGTCGATAGATCTCGGTGGCACTGACGGCCAGCGGACTATCCACATAAACGGGAATCTGCGGGATTTCGCCGCTTTCGAAGAGCTGATGGAGCACGAAGAGTATCTGCTGCGTGCGCTCCACGGCGAAGGCAGGAATCAGGATCTTTCCGCCGCGGAGGATCGCTTGGCGGATGATTTCGGCGAAATGAATCCCCACGCCGGGAGGAGCTTCGTGCTCACGTCCGCCATAGGTGGATTCCATCAGCAGGAAATCGATATCAGGAACAGGAACGGGATCGCGCAGGACCTCGTTTCCGCCGCGCCCGATATCGCCGGAAAAGAGGAAGCGCTTCTTTTTCCCATCCGCCTGATCGTTGATTTCCAACAGCACCTGGGCGCTGCCGAGGATGTGACCGGCATCGATGAACCTGACGACGACGCCATCCGCGATTTGGAGCGGGCGGTTGTAGTTTACGCTGACGAACTGTCGCAGGCAGAGTTCCGCATCTTGCTCGGAGTAAAGCGGCAGGGCAGGTTCGAGGCCTTCTCTTTTCCGGTGCTTGTTCAGCCAATCGATGTCGCCTTCCTGAATGCGGGCGGAATCCGCGAGCATGATCTGGCAGAGATCGCGGGTCGCGTGGGTGGCGTAGATGTTTCCCGTGAATCCTTTGGTGGATAGATTCGGGAGATTCCCGCTGTGGTCGATGTGGGCGTGGGAGAGGATGACGCAGTCGATGGATTTCGGGTCGAAGTAAGGAAAACAACAGTTCACCTCGTAGGCGTGGGCACGGGAGCCTTGATAGAGACCGCAATCCAGCAGGATGCGCTTGCCGTTCACTTCGAGAAGGTGCTGCGAACCGGTCGTGGTGCCGGCAGCACCACAGAATTTGAGTTTCATGGGTTTTTTGTCAGATTAAGGGTGAAAATCGAACAGTCGATTACCCCAATCTAAGCGAAAAAACCAAAGAGTCACGTCCGCTTGCTTCGAATTGCACGCGGCGTTTTTGCGGCAGATCTTCCACGGTCGCCGGGTCGTATCCGAGCTTCCCTGTGAAAAAATTCGCAGCCCGGTTGCTCAGGGCGAAAACCCGGGGAATCCCACGCTCACGGGCGATTTTCTCCACATGATGCACCAGTTCGATGCCGTATCCCCTGCCCTCGTGCTGTTGTTTCACGTAAAGACAGGCCACCTCCGCCGTCGAGTCTTCAGGATATTCGTGCAAGGCCACGCAACCGACGACGTTGTCATCGATGGCCATCACGTAAAAATCATGGATATGGGATTGGATGTCCTCGTAAGTGCGCTCGACCAATTTCGTGCGACGCACGGAACGTCCGATCATCCCCAGCAGCTCCGGAATATCCTCCTCGCGCAGTTCCCTGATGATCCGGTAGCTGTCCGCGTGGACCATGGTGCCAACGCCTTCGTTAGAGAAGAGTTCATCCACCAGCACGCCTTGTTGGCGGCCGTTGAGGACATGGACCCGCGGCACTCCGCGATGACAAGCCTCCGCCGCAGCGCGGAGAAGTGCGGCGCTCGATGGATTCGCCTTCGCGGCGAGAGCCTCCGCATCGGCGGCACGAATGGCGTGAGCGGGAGCTCCATCAATGAGAATCGCCTCTTCCAACAGAGTGATGACTTTGGAAACGCCGATCCTCATCGCGAAGTCCACCACGGGAATGTCCAGCGGCCCGGTCGCCGAAGCATCAATGATCGCGGACTGGCCCCGGGCGAGGATTTCCAAGGCTTCCTTCACGGCCAGAGGGTCCGTGATCGGCCGGGAAACGCGAGCGGCCATGATTTCACACTCCAGCGTCCAATCGTAGAGATCCTTCAAATCGCCGCCGAGAACACCGAGCACGAGCTTCACGCCGAGGTCTTCGAGAACCGCAAGATCCAGCAACGTTTCCGCCACCGCCGGCTCGGGTAAAATGCCAGCCTCAATGAGCACGAAGAAAACCTTCCCGCGGAATTGAGGAATATATTGGAGAACCTCCCGAACGTCACTTTGCTGCGCCACGCCCTTTTCCTAGCATCCACCAGCATTCCGGCAAGCGTAGGGACAATTGGAGGGTGGAATTTATTTCGATGGCACGAAAGCAGCGAACGGTTCCAAGCGGGGATGGCGTCTACCGTTCGTAGTCCAACCCTTCAGGATGTCTTCCGTGCGCATGGAAGGCACACGGTATGCCGCATCCTTCCCTTGGTTTGTTCGCAGGTGTCTTCGTCCGCGCGGAAGACACCCTGAAGGGTTGGACTATACATACAAGATTTCCGCTTCATCCAACGTTTTGGCATGAACTCTCCCTCGTGTCGGGCTCCTGCGCTCACAGGCCGTAGCACCGCACCGCGTTGTTGTGCAGGATGGCGTTCTGTTCATCAGACGACAGCCCGGTGACGAAACGGCGGACCATGTCAGCCCAGCTTTTGTAGGAATCGATGCGCAGAAGGCAGACGGGCCAGTCGGAGCCGAAAAGCACGCGGTCCGGGCCGAAAAGCGCGAGGGTTTCCTCGAAATAGCCGCGCAGGGTGGCTTCGTCGATTTCGTCATCGAGGACTTCGGTGACCATGCCGGAAATTTTCACACCCAGGATGTTTTCGCGTTTGGCGAGCTCGGCCATACCGGCTTTCCAGGCGGGATCGATTTGCCCTTTGCGGATTTCCGGCTTGGCGATGTGGTCGATGATGATGCCTAGGTCCGGCTGTCGATCGACTAACTGAATGGCGGCGGGAAGCTGTCTTTGGAAAAGCAGCAGATCGTAGCGCAGGCCGAGATCGGGAAGAAGCGAGAGGCCGTGATGGAAATCGTCACGGAGGAAATAGCCGTCAGGCTCGCCTTGGAGGACGTGCCTGACTGCCTTGAATTTCGGATGCGCGGCGAGGCGCTGAAGTGGCTCGCTAACATTTCTGTCAACGAGGGGCACCCAGCCGACGACGCCTTGGATGAGTTCCGTAGAATCCGCCAGCGAGAGCAGCCAATCCGACTCTTCCAACACCTGGCGGGCCTGCACCACCACCGTGGCATCGACTCCGGCGGCGGATGTCGCTTTCTCCAACTCGGCGACGAGTTGGTTCTGCGCCAGCGGCGTGCCGGGAGGAATCCAGTCGTATTCTTCCGTCGAGTAGTTCCAAAGGTGGTGATGTGAATCGATCATGTTGTGTAAGAGAACCACGAAATGCACGAAGGGGCACGAAAGAAGAATTCGCTGATCCCAATTCTATCTGTGTTTGTGATGTTTCGTGGTTTGTATGGTGAGTTCTGAGAAGTGTTGCCCTTACAGAAAGAGCGGCTTCATGTGGCGCTCCAACAGATTTCCGGTGACGTTTTTGGCGACGACTTCGGAGTTGTCATGCAGCGCCTGGATGTAGGTGTCGCCCATCTGCGCGGCGATTTTGAAACCGACGTGCAGCAACTGGCGGAGGTCGGCGTTGTAACCAGGATTCGATTGATCGTGGCGGAGTGCGTCGGTGAATTGCGTGCTGGTCCAGCCGTTGACTTCCTCGGCGGAGGGAAGTTTTGCATCGCTGATATCGATGACGGTGGCGTAGGGTTCGCAAAGCGCTTCCTTTTTCTCAAGTGCCTTCGCGTAAATCTTTTTCGCGAGGGCGAGTCCTTCACCACCGGCTTCCGCGAGGCCGACGATTTCCTCCAACCAGTTGGTGCCGGCGGTCTTGATGTGGAGACCTGCGCCAGTGCGCTGGATGGCCTTTTTAATGATTGGATAGATCGAGAACTTGTCGGAGCCGGAGTGGACCGAAAGTTTCAACGCTGCGGGAAGTCCGTAGGTTTTGATGGCGTGTGCGATGACGGCGAGGTCGTCGTTGAATTCCTTTTCAAACTGCACGGGATCGCCGACGTAATCGACGCCCTTGTTGAAACGGCCGGTGAACTTCGGCGCGATCGTCTGGATCGGGATTCCCTGGTCCGCGATGGCGGCGAGGATGATCAGCATTTCCGGCGGGGTCTGCGGGCTGTCGGTTTCGTCCATCGAGACTTCGGTGACAAAATTATCGACCCCGCCCTTGGCTGCGACGATGTGTTGATAGATGGCGGCGGCCTTCTGGGTGGCTTTGAGGAACTGATTGGCCGTTTTCTCGACGTCCGCTCGGGTGATCTCGAATGGCTTTTCGATGCCCTCGATGGCGACGGTGCCGACCAACTCGGGGTGCTTCGCGATGAACGCTGCCACATCCGCAGGATCGGCGGCTTCACCGATGTCGTCGGCGACGTCGAGCGTGAAGAAATCGCAGGGCGCGACGAAGCGATCCACGGTGGAGAGATTGATGTGGTCGGCATCCAACAGGTATTCACCGGTCCAGCCGAGATCGGCCACGGCCTTGTCGGCTGCCTGGCGGGTTTGGATGGGCTCGGAGCCGATGATGTTGTGCTCGCGGTTGGATTTGTTCCAAACGGGAACGATGTCGATACCGAGTTTCTTGGCTTCGATGAAGGCGGTGAGTTGGGCGTGTGCGCCATTGGCGAAACGATCGCCGACGCCGAATGTGTATTTTGGGCAGGTTTTCATATGAGATGGAAAGTGGTATTTGACTGCGGATTCCGTGGATTTTTGGGATGAAGATGAAATTTTCGAGCTTCCGGATTGCGGATTCTAGCATCCGATTCATCAGTGAAATCCGCAGCGAATTTTTTTGGGGGGGGGAGTTGACTCGATATGGCTTTGTTCGCGTCGAGTGCGGGATTCAGTGGGTTTTTGAAATCCGGTGGGCACATCCCCATTAGGCCAGTCGATCCCGGAAATCCTCATACCCGAATTCCCGGATGATTTCCAACGCTCCGTCCTCATGCTGCAGCGCGATGGCGGGATGTTTTACTCCATTGAACGTCGTCGTTTTCACCATGGTATAGTGCGCCATATCATCGAAGACGAGCGTGTCCCCGACCTTGAGTTCGCGGGGAAATGAGAAATCGCCCACGACATCGCCCGCCAGGCAGGTCGGACCACCGAGGCGATAGAGCCACTCGCCGGAATCGCCGGCAGGATGATAGTTCTCACCGGGGAATGTCACCGCAGGCTTCGCTTCCGATGGGGCGGTATCGACCAGGAAAACATCCGGGCGGTAAGGCATTTCCATCACGTCCGGCATGTGTGCGGTCGCGGAAATGGATAGAATCGCCAGCCGATGCCCGGCGGATTCGAACACATCCATCACCGTGGCACGCAGCACGCCGGTATGGATTGCGATGGCCTCGCCCGGCTCCAGCCAGACATCGACGCCATATTTTTCCTTGGTCTCCCGGACGAGTCTGATCAGCCGCTGGCGATCATAAAACGGTTTGGTGATCCAGTGACCGCCGCCCATGTTCAGATAGGTGAATTTCGGCGAGCGCAGCAGATAGCCAAATTTTTCATCAACGGCGGCAAGGGTTTTTTCCAAGTCGTCCGAGTCCTGCTCGCAGAGCGTGTGGAAATGCAGCCCGGACAATCCCGTGAGATCCGCGCCTTCCAGTTGCTCCGCCGTGATGCCGAGCCGCGAACCTGCCACACAGGGATCATAAATCGGCGTTTCTCCTGTCGAGCATTCCGGATTCACCCGCAGCCCGCAAAGCAGCTCGCGTCTTTTGAAACGAGGATGAGCCATCACCATTTCGCGGAAGCGGAACCACTGCGACAGCGAGTTGAAATCCAAATGATCCGTGAACTCGCACAACTCGGCGATATCCGCCTCATCGTAAGCAGGGGAGTAAGTCACCACATGCTTCTTGAAATAATCCCGCGCCAGCAAACCCTCCCACAAACCTGATGCGCAGCAGCCATCGAGGTCATCGCGCAGATAAGGAAACGCCTTCCAGCAGGAAAATCCCTTGAGCGCGAGCACCAGATGGCAGCCCGCAGCTTCCTTGACCTCGCGTAAAATGGCGGTGTTTCGTTTCAGTGCGGCAATCGAGATGGCAAACATGGCGTGTGCCACCGACTGAGAGGCGAAAGTGCCGTGGAATCCAGAAATGATTTCGATCCGCCGGGTTTTCTTTCCGAACTTGCCGAACACGAGGAAAAGGCCGATTCGTGCTTAATCTGTTGAGAAAATAGTTGCCCAAACTCACCCGGGCTCTTACCACTGCCGCCCCGAGCGGGACATGGAGCGGTAGCTCAGTTGGTTAGAGCGCCAGCCTGTCACGTTGGAGGTCGCGGGTTCGAGTCCCGTCCGCTCCGCCATCCCCTCGGTAATCAACCCCGCCAGCAATGGCGGGGTTTTTTGATGCACGGTAGGCAAAATCCCATTTAGGTTCACACTATTCACACTACTGCCGTAAGTGTCTCAGCTTATCTTGATCAGTATCGGCCCCGCTTTTCTGTGGATTGCGTCGGAAAGAGGTTGGTTTGTTGATTTGGGGGGATGTGCTGATCGACCGGGACGGCTCGACGTCAAATCCTGTGGCAACAGGTTGTAGAGGAGTTAGGAAAGTCAGCGCTGCAATCTGCTGAAATTAAGGAGATAGGCGCTCTCAGTCATGCTCTGTTGCGATGGGCCAACTGGTGCACGCTGCAGGGTTCGAACCTGCGACCCCATCCGTGTGAAGGATGTGCTCTACCACTGAGCTAAGCATGCTTTCCGAGAAAAGTGCCGCAAAACTTGCGGCCGGGCGGGAGAATGAACGGGGAGGGCAGGGCTTGGCAAGCAATTCAGTGCATTGGGATCGATTTAAAAATTCCGGCTTCGCGTGGCCGCCGGGTGGGGATTAGTCTGCCGCCCAGCAAGAACCGTGGCCCAGATTCCGAAAGAAAGTGTTGAGAAAGTGCTCGAAGCGACGGACATCGTCGATTTGATCGGTTCTTACATTCAGGTGAAAAAGGCCGGCTCGCAATTCCGGGCAAACTGTCCGTTCCACAACGAGAAAACGCCCTCATTCTACATCACGCCGCACAGCCAGCGCTTCCATTGCTTCGGTTGCGGCAAGGGGGGGGACGCGATTTCCTTCGTTCGTGACTACGAAAATCTCCCGTTCACTGAAGCTGTGCGGAAACTCGCCTCGCGGGCAGGAATTCACGTCATCGAGGAAAATACGGACCCGAACGCGGAAAAAGCCTTTCGTTCGAGTGGGCGGCTGAAGGATATCCACCGGGAGGTGACGGCATTTCTGCATGAGCAGTTGATGAAAAATCCTGCGGCGAAACACGCGCGGGATTACATGCAGTCGCGTGGTTTCGGCAGTGCGATGGCGACGAGTTGGGCGATCGGCTGGATGCCGGATAATCAGAAAGTGTTCCTCGATTGGGCACGTTCGAAAAAATTCACCGGCCGTGAACTCATCGATTCCGGCCTCACCACGCTGCGGGACGAAAACAACCCGAACTCGGGACTTTTCGTGCGCTTTCAGGACCGCCTGATGTTTCCCATCAGAAATGAGATTGGCGACGTCATTGCCTTCAGCGGCCGACAGCTTCGCGAGAACAAGAATAGCGGGAAATACGTCAACTCTTCCGAGACGGCGATCTTCAAAAAGTCCCGTGTGCTCTTCGGACTGGACCGCGCCAAGAGGCCGATTCTCAAGGAAAATGCCGCGCTGTTATGCGAGGGACAGATTGATGCGATTTGTTGCCACGAACTCGGTATCGAGCACGCCATCGCCACCTGTGGAACGGCATGCACCCGGGAGCACGCCAAGCTCCTGAGGCGTTATACCAGCAATGTGTTGATTTGTTTCGATGCGGATAAGGCCGGTCTGGCAGCTACTGAAAAGGCCTACCGTGAACTCGCTCCCGAAGGATTGGCTGTCAGGGTGGTGGAGATGCCTGCGGGCGATGATCCTGACACCTTTCTGAAAACCCACGGCGAAGCGGCCTTCCGCGAGCTGCTTGCCAATGCGAAGGAGTTTTTTGATTTCAAACTGGAGAGAGGGAAGGCGATCGGCCTTTTCAATTCCGCTGCCGAGCGCGCGGTGGCCCTTAATGACTGTGCCGAAATGCTCTCGCTCATGACGGATTTCGCGGCACGGGAGAACCAGCTCAATATCGTGGCCACGCATTTGCAGACGTCCACCGTGGCGCTGCGGGAGGCGATCGCGAAGGCAAGAGCGAATCCCAAGAAGAGCTATACGGAAAAACCCGATCCGGCGCGTGGACTGCGGGTTGTCGTCGAGGCGACCCCGCTTCACCGCATCGTCGCGTTTCTTTGTCACCTCGCGCTGACTTCCGGTCCTGCTCAAAGATTGTTAGGGGAACAGTTTGAAACCCTGCATGAGGCGAACCGTTGGCTGGAGGGAATTCCTCTGTTGGAGTCGATCCTGGCTGCCGCCCCGGACCCGGCATCGAATCCTGCTGTGAACGCTTTCATGGCCGGGCTATCTGAAGCGGACCGTATGGCGCTCACCCGTGATTCCGTCAGCCTCAGTGGAGTTTCATTGGATGGCATGCAAGCGGCGGAAGAAGCGCTGGCACTGCTATCAGGCACCGTTCTTCAAAGGCGTGATGCGGCGGTGAAGGCGGAGTTGAAGCAGCCGGGGCTTCCCACCGCTCGGATGTTCGAATTGGTGGAAGAGGCGAAGGAAATCAGCAGCCTCCTGCGCGGAATTGGCCAGCGTTCCGAGTTTGCCGACGAGCTCCCGGCATCGACCTATAAGGAAAAGCAGCCTGCTTGGAAAAAGAGGGATGGGGCAGGGAAGAAGCCGTAGGTTTCGCTCGATCGCTGCAATGTCCGGTTTCGAGACCACTTGGCCGGATATGGGGGCCTTAATAACTTCCAAAGCATGAATTTTTGGATCATGTTACCTCCAACGAAAGGCGACAGCACGCTCAGGTGAACTGAAAGCCTTTCCAACATATCCTGTCTCGCGCAACTCTGCTCAAAGGCATGATCAATCTCCGG
>JBDSZP010000178.1:0-44215 GCA_039925065.1 Luteolibacter sp. | reverse complement strand
GGTCGGTCACGATGATCACGATTTCATCAGCATGCTGACGGAACACGGTTAGAGCCTGGACGCCGTCCTCGGCCTCGAGAATACGGAACTTTTCACCGAACAAACGGCGGAAGTATTTTCGGGTGTTTGCTTCGTCATCCACGAAAAGGATGGCGTAGCGTTGGTAGTCATAGGCGTCGATCTCGTTGCTCATGGTGGTCGATGGAAGGTGCGTGTTGGTATTCTAATGGCCGAACTGTGATAGAATCAGGCGGGTTGGTCGAGCACGGATTCTGGAGAATCCGTGATATAACTGGGGGCTGGAAATGAGATCCGGAAACGGGTGAATTCCACAGGGCGGCTATCCACCTCGATGATCGCCTTGTGGGCCTGGAGAATTTGATGAGTGATGGAGAGACCCAGTCCCATGCCTTTGCCGACGTCCTTCGAGGTGAAAAAGGGATCGAAGATTTTCTGCAAATTCTCCGGAGGAATGCCAATCCCGTTGTCCCGGATGGTGACCTGCCAGCCCTCGCCAGCGGCATCGATGGAACACTCGATGCGGCCTGGATCACCGCCATGGGCCTCAATCCGCATGTGGATGGCATCGATGCTGTTTTGGAAAAAGTTGATGAAAACCTGTACCAATTGATTCGGATTTCCGCTGATGAGCGCGTTGTCCGGGGATTTGAAGTTGAAAGCGATGTCCTTGCCGACCTGATGGCTGACCATCCGTCTGGCGCGGCCGACAATCTCCGCTAGATCGGCGTCCCCGGTCGTGGCTTTGTCATCGCGCGTGAATTTCCGCAGATCGATGACGATTTGGGAAACCCGTTCCACGCCTTCACGGATGTCCTTGAGGATGTCCGCGTAATCCGGCTGGTCGGCGTCGGGCATCAGCTTGGTGAACGTTTCCAACGCATGAAGTCCGGCGCTGGCGTAATTCAGCGGATTGTTGATCTCATGGATGATTCCGGCGCTCATCCGACCGAGCGCGGACAACTTTTCATTACGGACCATGATGACTTCGTTTTCCTTGATCTGTTCGAGTGCGGAATGAAGTTCGGTATTAAGATCCACCATCTCGCGTCGGATGCGGGCCATGGCGATCTGATTTTCCAGCCGCAGCCCGAGTTCTGCGGTTGAGAAAGGCTTGGTGAGGAAGTCGTTCGCCCCCGCCTGAAGAGCGCTCAATTTGGTCTGCTCATCAGCACGGGCAGTTAGGATAATCACCGCAATGCCACGGGTGCCGTGATTTTCGCGGATGTTTTTGCAAACTTCGACGCCATCCATCTCCGGCATCATGTGATCCAGCAAGGCGAGCTGCGGGCGGCGGAGACGGGCCAATTCGAGCGCCTCAGCACCGTCCGAGGCCTCGATGACATCGACGTTTTCCAACTGCATTCTCAGGAAACGCCGGATGTCCGGTTCATCATCGGCGATCAAAACCAAAGGTCTTGCTCCGCTGGGTCGACTGCCGATCATCGGAGAGATGATCGGCGCGGGCGGGTGGAGAGGCACCAGAGGACGAGCCTGCATTTTCCCCGGAATCGACAACGCCGCGCGACGGTGAAGGTTGGCGATATTGCCGCCATCTTTCAGTGGATTGCCCTCATCAGACTCCAAGACATCGATTGGCTTTTCAGTGGCATCCGCAGGGAGATCGATGGTGAATGTCGTGCCACGGCCGAGTTGGCTATCCACTTTGACCTTCCCGTCCATCGCCTCGGTGAGGCTCCGGACCAAGGCGAGCCCGATACCCGCTCCTTGGAATTTCCGGGTGGACGAGGAATCCACCTGCCAGAACCGCTCGAAAATGCGGGGAACCACTTCAGGCGGAATGCCCACGCCGGTGTCCTCAACCGTGAGACGCAGGTGGTTGTCGGCAGCGACGACCTTCACTTCGATCGTGCCACTGGATGGAGTGAACTTGATCGCGTTGATGACGAGGTTCAGAAGGATTTTGTCGAATTTATCGCGGTCCAACTGAAGCGTCTCGCTGTCCGTCTTGCAGTCCCAAATGAGGGCCACCCGGTCCTGCTCGGCCAAATGACGGAGAGAGCGGAGCAACCCTTCCAGATGAGGGGCGATCAAAGTGGGCTGGCGGTTGATATCCGCATGACCGGTATCGAAGCGAACGAGATCGAGCAAATCATCAATGAGCTTGAGGAGACGGAGCCCGTTCTGCTCCAACATCAACGTCATTTCCTGGACGGCAGGATCGTTGCTCTGGCGGCTGAGAACGATCTTCAAACGCTCCGTGATGCCGAGCATGATCGTCAGAGGAGTCCGAAGCTCGTGGCTGATGTTCGCGAAGAACCGGGTCTTCGCCTCATCGAGCTCACTGAGCTGCCGGTTCTGGGATTCCAGCAAACCGCGGGATTCCTCGACTTCCGTGCGCAGGCAAAATTCGCTGAAACGCAGTCTTTCGTAATAGTAACTACCTGCCAGAACGAAGACCGAGGTAACGAAAAGGAAGTAGCTGTTATTGAATAGCATTCGAAAACTCGGCAAATCACCGGAAAACGAATAGCTGCTCCAGACACTGAGCGCATAACAGATAAAGCACGACAGGATCATTCCCAGTGAGTTTAGAAAACTCCAGCGGAGAAGAAGTGACAGCCCGACCAGCACCAGACTCAGCCCGGCATAGTAAACCGAATTACCACCGTCCGTAAGGGCGATCATGGCACAGATCGAAATCAGGGGGAGCAGCGCGATACCTTGCGCGATCAGATGAGCGATTTTCGGATTCTTGAATCGCCCCAAATGGAGGAACACCCCACTTAATAATACCGCACAGAATGCCCGGATCAGCAGGAAACTCCATGCCTTGTGGGGGAAAACCACCCAATCGAGCGACCAACCCGCGAGCATGAAAATCGCAGCAAACATAGCCGCCCGTCGGGCATTGCCAAACGCAATGCCACTTTCGTATTCGCGGAACGCCTGCCGGAGTTCGGCATCCTTGTTCAGCGGGTTGGCGAGCGCGTCAGCCATTGGCGAGTTCGATTTCAAGGAACAGGTTCACCCCCGTGGAATCAGCCTTGATAGTAGTGCCTTTGAGGTTGAGTCCATCGGGAACGAGATCCGCCATTTCAGCCTCGTCGCGGTAGATCAGATTCCATTCCATCACGTATTCCATCCACGCCTTTCGAGGGTTGCTGGCTGCGACGTTGGTGACGATCACGATCCCACCGGGACGGATCATCGTGCAGAAAAGTTCCACCAGCCGCTTACAGACGCGCTGTGAAAGGTAGTCGAACAGACCGGCGCAATAGACGATATCGTAGTTTGAAAATTCATCATCGCCGCCGTGGCTCGCCGCGCGCAGGAGCTGGTGAACCGAACGCTGGAAATAACGAACCTGCGTTTCCCGTCCGCCGCTCATTCGGGCTTCCTGGATACGTTCCCGGGTATATTCCAAAGTTTCCGGGTTGAAATCGAGCAGATCGATTTCCGCCAGATCGCTCTCTTCGCATTCGCGGAGGAAACGCTGGACTTCCATCGCCGGCCCGCACGCAAGGTTGAAAATCCGGGTTCTTCCTTTGCTGACACGACGGGCACACTCCGAGCGGAGTTTATCGATCAGAAAATCGATCCGGTTGCGGTGGGCGACAACCGGCTCGGTATTGAGAAGCGCAAAGTTGAGAAGTTTGGCAAATGCAGACGAACCTTCATAGGGATTCCGCAACATCATGTTCACCATTTCGTAGTCGCCCGCATATCCTAACGGTTTGGTGTAGGTTCGATAAAGAAACGGTGAGCAAAGCACAATCGGATGGAGCTCGCGTCGCACGTAAGCCTTGTGAACCGCCACCTCGGATTCGCTTACCTCCAGCGAAACTTCTTCGAAGCGCTCCATCGAAGGCATCACCTCTTCAACTACCCGGCTTTGAACCCCTGAAAAAATCTCCTGCTCCAACTCGTCGCGACGCCGGGTCACTGTCGTCCGGATGCCAACGTCGACGCCCGTCAGCCAATGCTGAACGCCGGAAAACATGCTGGCGAGATCCGCGACCACCAGCTTGAACGGGTCCAGCACCTTGTTGGCGGACTTCCATTCGCCCATGAAATTGGCGAACTGTCCTTGAAGATCACCACTGCCAGTGGGGGCACCTCCCCCGGCGACGCCGGAGAGGAAATCAACCTCGACCCAGCCCTCGTCGAGCATCGCTTCACAAACAAGAACGATCCCCGTATTGAGCAGATTACTGACGACCGCCTTGCCATGATAAAGTAGGCGGCGGGAGGCCATGATCCGGAAGTCTGATAGGACCTCCGATAACTGCAAGATACTGTAAGGATTATAAACCTCAAAGACGACAGAGTATCGCTTGATTCGAAGGAGATTTGCCGTCAATTCCGTGCCTTGGCTATTCCGGCAGGTGATGACGCTCTGGGATGATTCGTTTGTTAAATCCATTATCAAAGGTGAACGACGCACCTAGATTGCGTGGTTCTTTTCACCTCTGCAAGCAGCGAGAATTATTTTTTCAGAACCATTGATAATCCACCGCAAATAGCATGAATTAGCTTGCAATCAACACGAGCATCAGTTAGAGGCGATTCCATTTCGCCACCGCAAAAAATCAATTCCCACGGCGCTTCCGCACAGCGTCAGCCAGAACATCCAACACTTCCACCGTATCATCCCAGCCGATGCAGGCATCGGTAACGGACTGACCACGGGTTAGGGTTGATAGATCCTTCGCCAGCTTTTGATTTCCCTCAACAAGGTTAGATTCAATCATAACTGAAGTAATTACTTTCGAGCCTGCGGAAATCTGATGGGCAATATCCTTCGCGACCAGTGGTTGATTACGATAATCCTTCATTGAATTACCATGCGAACAATCGATCATCACTGATTCCGGTAGATTCTGTTCACGCAACATTGCGGCGGCTTCATCGACCTCGGCCTGGCCATAGTTAGGTCCGCTTTTTCCACCACGCAGGATCAGGTGGCAGGACTCGTTTCCCGCAGTCGAAACGATCGCCGAAACGCCCTGTTTCGTCACCGATAGAAAATGATGCGGACGTGAGGAGGACTGGATGGCATCCAAAGCGATCTGGATCGAGCCGCCGGTGCCGTTTTTGAAACCCACCGGCATGGAAAGTCCCGATGCCAATTCGCGATGAATTTGCGATTCCGTCGTCCGCGCGCCGATGGCTCCCCATGCGATCAAATCCGCGATGTATTGCGGAGAAATCGTATCGAGAAACTCCGTTCCCGCAGGCACGCCCATGTTCGCCAAATCGAGCAAAAGCCCGCGGGCGATTCGCAAACCATGGTTGATATCAAAGGAGTCATCCAGAGCAGGATCATTGATCAGCCCCTTCCAGCCAACAGTCGTCCGCGGCTTTTCAAAATAGACCCGCATGATCACGAAAACGTCCTTTTCGATCCGTTTCGCTTCCTCTTTCAGCTTCGCCGCATACTCCAACGCTGCCTCGGGATCGTGGATCGAGCACGGCCCGACAATCGCCAGGAGGCGGTCATCCTCGCCGCGCAAAATTGCGTCAGCTTGGGCACGTGCGCTCGCAACCAACTCGGAAGCTTGCTCGGTGAGTGGAAGATAATAGGCCAGAACCGCTGGTGAAATAAGCGGATTCAAGCCAGTGATTCTGAGGTCGTCGGTGCGGTGGCGCGTCACGCCGTGGATCGTGAACGCCAACTTGCGAGCTACGCAAGGCGCAAGTTCCTCAAAGATACGACCTTGCGGGCATCCCGGGATCCTGATTGCTTGTTTCCTCCATGAAAACGCTCCTGCTCTCCTTGTTTTCCATTCTGCCGCTGTCCGCGCAGGATGCCCCGGCCACGACGAAGGAGGCAGAGCAGTTTCTTGCAACGCTCGATGCCGGACAGCGCACCAAGGCCGTCCTGCCCTTCGCCAGCGACGAGCGCGAGAATTTCCACTACACCCCTCACGAACGCGCCGGACTCCCGTTCAAGGAAATGACCGATCCCCAAAAGGATGCGGCGATGAAGCTCCTCTCCTCAGCCCTCAGCGACAAAGGCAAACTCAAGGTCACCCAAATCATGACTCTGGAATCGGTCCTCGCAGAGATGGATAAAAAGCCCGAATACCGCGACGCCGGGAAATACGCCGTTTCCATTTACGGCACCCCCGGCGATCCGAAAGGCTGGGGCTGGCGCTTTGAGGGGCATCATGTCTCGCTGAACTTCACCCTCGCCGATGGGAAAAAAATCTCGCTCACCCCGTCTTTTCTCGGTTCCAACCCCGCCGAAGTCCGCGAAGGCCCACGCACGAAAATGCGCGTCTTAGCCGCCGAAGAAGACCTTGCCCGCACCCTCGTCACCACCTTGCTCCTCGACGGAAACTCCGACGTCATTTTCAGCGAAAAGCCACCCACGGAAATCCTCAGTGCGGAAAACCGCAAAGCTACCGCCCTTGATCCCGTCGGACTCCTCTCCACCGAGATGACTGATGCCCAGCGCAAGGCCCTCATCGAGCTCATTTCCGAATACACCGGCCGCTACCGCAAAGATTTCGCCGAAGCCGACATTGCGAAAATCGAGAAAGCCGGCATCGACAAGATCCGCTTCGCCTGGTCCGGCGGGATCAAGCCTGGAGAAGCCTATTACTACCGCATTCAAGGCCCGACCTTCCTCATCGAAGCCGTGAATTCCCAAAACAACGCCAACCACATCCACGCCACTTGGCGCGACTTCGAGGGCGATTTCGGCCGCGACATCCTCGCCGAGCACATCCAACAGGAGCACTAACGTAACACAGACATTCCTGTCTGTCCCCAAACCAACGCATGATCAAGAAAGACCGAATCGACGCTCTGTTAGTCACCCGCGGCCTCTGTGATTCCCGCGAGCAGGCCAAGCGCCTCGTCCTCGCCGGAGAAGTCCGCAGTGGCGACCATGTCATCGACAAGCCGAGCACGAAAATTGCTTCCGACGCGCCTTTGGAGATCAAGGAAAAGCTCCGCTACGTCGGACGCGGCGGACTCAAACTCGAAGGTGCGCTCGACGCCTTCGCCATCGATCCCACCGGCTGGACCTGCATCGACGTCGGCTCCTCCACCGGTGGCTTCACCGATTGCCTACTCCAGCGCGGTGCCGTCCGCGTCCATGCGGTGGACGTCGGCACCAACCAACTCGTCTGGAAACTCCGCAACGACCCCCGGGTCATCGTGAAGGAACAATTCAATGCCCGCCACATGGTCCCCGAAGACATTGGCGAACTTTGCCGGCTCGCGGTCATGGACCTTTCCTTTATCTCCCTCACCAAGGTCCTGCCTGCCGTTTTCTCCGTGCTCGATGATCACGGCTCCGTGGTCTGCCTCATCAAACCGCAGTTCGAACTCCAGCGCGAGGATATCACCAAAGGCGGCATCGTCCGCGATCCCGCCTTGCACGAGCGCGCCGTCGAGAAAATCCGGAAATTCGTCACCGAAGAACACCACTGCGAATGGCGCGGCCTCATCCCCTCGCCCATCACCGGCATGGATGGAAACCAGGAATTCCTGGCTTGGATCGCCAAAAAACCGGAAGCCGTCAGCGGCGGCTGAAACTCATTGAAGAGAAAGGCACCGCGAATCTAGCGAATCCTGCGAATCTTTTGGAGAACTTTTACCACTGAGGCCCGGAGGGAAGATGGAGGGCAGAGAGTTTCTAGATTTAAAAACCAACCGTTGAGAATCCCAGCTCTTCTCTGTGACCTCCCTCTCTCCCTGCCTCCGTGGTAAAATTCTTTGCCGAAACCCCACTGCGTCCGCAAGAAGGCTTGAACTCAGGAAAGCACCAAAGGGCAGGAGACGCGCCTCGAAAACAGCAGTGCGCAATTGAGGAATACCGTTCAAATCTGAATCATTCGCCAGATTCGCTAGATTCGCGGTGCCTGAAAAAACCCAGCTCGCCTCCGTGTCCCGCCGCGCTGCCACGTTCAGTCGATCTGGTTCTCAGGCTTGCGGGCGGTGGGAAGGGCGTTTTAGCATGACTCATGACGGTTGCGGAGAGTGGCAAGGCATTGCGGGAAATTCTGAAAAACACCAACGGCTCTAGAATTCTGGTGCCGACGATGGGAGCGCTCCATGAGGGGCATTTGGAGCTGATCCGCAAGGCAAGGACGCTCGCAGGAGCTAACGGAATCGTAATCGTTTCCATTTTCGTAAACCCTATCCAATTCGACCGCGCTGCGGATCTTGCGGCTTATCCCCGGCCGATGGAGACGGACCTGGCCGCTTGCGAGGCGGAGGGCGTGGATGTGGTTTTCGCTCCGGAAGCGGGCTCGATGTATTTCCCGGATCGCTCGGTGACGGTGACGGAAGCGCTGCTTTCCGCCGGACTCTGCGGGGCGACGCGGCCGGGGCATTTCGACGGGGTTTGCACGGTGGTCCTGAAACTTTTCCTGCTGAGCGGCTGCGATGCAGCGGTTTTCGGGGAGAAGGATTTCCAACAGCTCGCCGTCATCCGCCGCATGGTGCGGGATCTGGACGTGCCGGTGGAGATCGTCGAATGCCCGACGGTGCGCGAGCCGGACGGCTTGGCGATGTCATCAAGAAACGTCCGTCTGAGCCCCGAACAGCGCTCGGATGCGCCGAGAATCCAGCGCTCGTTGCAGGCGGCGGTGAAACAGAAAGAGGTGACCAGCATCTTGGAAACGGCGCGTGCGGGAATCGAAGAATCCCCCCTCGCCCGCATCGATTACCTCTCGCTAGTGGATGCGGAAACGCTCCAGCCAGTGGCGGATCTCGCCCGCCCGGCGGTTCTGGCAACCGCAGTTTTCTATGGGGAAGTGCGCTTGATCGACCACGTGATCGTTTCGGAATGACTCGAATCGATCTCGAATCACCACGCTCTCTCTCCTCTCGCATCGCAGGGCAGCCATAACAGCGCCACCTGTTGCACTTTCACATCCGTCTTCGCTGGCTTGATGGGTTCCGTTTCCAACGCCAGCGATGCGGGATCGTAGGACACCGTGAGTTTCTCGATGCCCGCTTCGAGATCGGCTTTCGCAGCTTCGATTTCCGCAGTGATTCCCTCGACCTTGGCAGTGGCGTTCGAAACGTCCTCGTGTTGTTTGTAAGCGCCGGTCGCCTTGTTGATGGCGGAGGTGCCACGGGTGAGAGAACCGAGACCGGATTTCCTCCCAAGAAACGCACCGAGGATTCCCCCGATGACGGAAACTCCGGCCTGCAACACTGCGGAGTTCGACTCGGCTTTCTGTTTCGCGAGCTGGCCTTCCGCCGTTTGGAGGCGGGATTCAATCGTCGAAATTTTCTTTGCCGCCGCCTCGCGCAGCTTTTCGATTGCGGCATCCCGCATTTCCCGGGCTTCGTGGGTCAAACGCGCTCGGAAATCGGCCTCGCTTTCGCCCAATTGCGACCACTCCTTCAGCGTGGGGCAGGAAAAAACATCAGCGCGCTCATTTCGATAGAGCCACTCGGCGAAGTCTTTTTCCACCTGTTTGTAGTTCGCCGCGTTCATCGCATATCCTGGCAGCTCGGCGAAACCCGCACCCTCGACAGGATCCTTCGCCGCGCTTTCCAACTTGAGCGGTGGCGGCACGGTCTTGTCCCAATCGATGCCCGCAGCTCCGATCGGATTCACCAACCTCACCGTGCTGCTGCCATCGACTCCGGATTTCGCCGAGTAAAAGTGAACGATCCCCTCCCGTAACAAATGCGGCTGATAGGTGACATCCTCCGCTGATCCGGCGATGGGAACAAAAATTTCCTCCACTCCCCCGCCCACCACCGGTCGTGGCAATCCAGCCGCTGCCGACATGTTCATTCCAGGCATCGCCATCGGATTCGCCTCGGCGGCGGAAGCCGTTGCAGTCGATCCATTTCCGAATTCCCCGCGTTTTGGGTCCATCAGGGTCTTGATCTGGCTTCGGGTTAGCGGTCCGGTTAGATAACTCATCACCCAGCGCACCTTGAACAGAACCGGATGGTCCTCATGCACGTTGTTCATCAGGAAAACCTGGTTGCCGAGCCCGGAAATCATCTTCTCCATGCTACTGCGGTCAAACTTCGCGTTCTGTGTTCCGGCTGCTCCTTCGAGCCCGTCCAGCACGCGCATCTTGTCACGCTCCGTTTGCAAACGGCCGAGAAACCAAGTGCCGATATTGGACAGCGCCTTGTAATCCAGATCCACCGGATTCTGTGTCGCCAGCAAACAGCCCAGCCCGAACGCGCGCCCTTGTTTCAACATCGTCATTAACGGCTTCTTCGACGGCGGGTTCGCGGTCGGCGGCAGGTAGCCGTAGATTTCGTCCATATACATGATGGCCCGCAGCGACGTGGTGCCGTTTTGCGAGCGCATCCAGCCGAGCATCTGGTTCAATAACAGACTCACGAAAAACATTCGCTCGGAGTCTCCCAGATGGGCGATGGAGAAAATGGAAATCCGCGGTTTTCCGGCAGGCGTGTGAAGCATTTTCGCGATGTCCAGCGGTGGCCCTTCCAGCCATGACGCGAAGCCGGGCGAGGCCAGCAGGTTGTTGAATTTCAACGCCAGCGCCTGGCGGGTTTTCTCTGGCATGAATGAGTCCAGGTCGATCACGCCCACCTTGTCGAACGCCGGTTTCTGGATGTGACGGATCAACGTTTCCAAAGTGATGTTCTGTCCGGTCGCCCACGCATGTTGGAAAATGGCGGCACAGAGCACGGCCTCCGGGCTTTGAATCGCGTCCGCAGCCACGCCGACGAGTGACAGCAGCGAGGAAACCGTGCTCTCCACCCGCTCGCCTAGCAGCTCCCCGTCGTCCATGATTTCGAACGGCGGCACCTCCAGCGAGCTCAGGATGGAAACCGGAATGCCCGCCTTGCTGCCGGGCGTGAAAATATTGATGTCCACCTTGTCCCGCAGCGTGGCGATCCGTCCGGAATCCTGCCCCCACTCGGCGAGCCCATTTTTCCATTTCTCCGCCGTTTGCGCGGCGAATTCGTCCGGGCTCACTCCCTTTTTAGTCGCATCATCTTCGTTGATCCAGGGGCGGAAGCTCTTCGCATCCAGATTGGGAAACATGAGCAGCAGATTCGAAATATCCCCCTTCGGATCGATGATGATGGCCGGGATGTTATCCATCGCCGCCTCTTCCAACAGCGCGAGGCAGAGTCCGGTTTTTCCCGAGCCGGTCATGCCAAGAACCACGCCGTGGGTGACGAGATCCTTGGAATCGTAGAGGATCAGATCATCCTGAACCGTTTTGGCATCCGGATCATAGCCCCTCCCGAGGTAAAACTGCCCGAGTTTTTCATAATCGCTGGAGGAAATGCTCATCATGCCAAGATCCTGCAAAGGAGGCGGAAAAACTCCAGCAGGAACATTTGGCTATCGGGATCAAATCCAGTCCCGGCGCTTCATAAAAAACACCCTATCGCAACCAGCGGGCGGAAAGCGAAAAAGTCGGCGGCAAATGGGCGGATATCGGCAGAGAAGGCGGCGTGGTCATGGAATCCAAATCCCAGAGTCCGAAATCCAAGCGATCAGGCAATTTCTTTTCGCGGGATGCGGTGTCCCACGGGGGAACACCCGAGCGTGGGGCAGGAACGACGGGTTCCGGAGTGGTTGACTTGGCAGACGATATTTGGGGATCCATGGTCGGCGATTGTCGGGCGGGTTTGTCAATTGGTTTCAGTAAGCTTCTCAGAACATCTTTCATCTGATTTGGCGATATTACCGTAGGGTTTCACTGGAAAGCGCCACTACATGGTCGTCTCGCAATGGGCTCCAAAGTGGAGGACACGCCGACTGCGACCCGCCGTAAGCCTATGGAGGCCGATGATGCCGAGCGAAAGCGCCTTTCCATAGGCTATCCATTGTCATGGGCGATTCGGAGATCGTCCTTCCTTGATGAGTTCACGACCTCGGACCGGCCGACTGCCGAGATCTTCTCCAGATTTCGCCAATTTAAAGGCGTTGCGCTATGGGGTCCATAGCTGCACGAGATTCAAAATGGAATTAGGCGACAGAGAACGCCGACAACAGCCCGGGATCGCAATCGAAGGTCTATTTGACATCTTCGATGACAAGATCATCGGAATTAATATACCACCCGATCAACGACGCTTTACCATTTTCAACACGATAGGTGAATGTCTCGGTGCCAGCTCCCCTCTCATATGTGGTCGAATAGGTAAGCACCACCGTGGTTTTCAGATTAAAAGAGTTCGCCCGCCAACCGGCCTTCACCGAGCTCTTCGTCTTTCCTAGCTTGTCGCTAACCGATTTCATGAATTTGACGACCTTCTCCTTCGTCCCGGAAGCCTTGAACTCCTTTCCAGAGGAATCGTAAATATCCCCGAACTCACCAGCGTCGTAAAAGGTATGAAATTTTGCGGCCTCTGCTTCCGCTGTGGCCGTGCTCTTCACGGGATTGCATCCGCTTAGAAGGAGGATGGACGATGCAACTATTGTTAATGTGAGTTTCATGAGTTCTTAGCGAACATCGTAGATGGTCGGTGGGTGACCTATCGAAAACACTTCGTTCCGACGAGAATTTTGTGAGCTATTTCCCCCAAAAAAATTTTAAAAACGAAATAGCTGGTAATTGATTTCTCCGGGCAATGTGTGAATCGAAGTGTTTTCGGGGCGTCTCCATTGTGTTCTGGTGGGATCTCACGATGGATTCCAGCTTCGCGAGTAGTAGTCCTGGTTCTGCCGCCGACCGATCGTGCAGGGAACCGACCCCGCCGTTTTTACGCCCGACGGCTTCATTTGTGCCACCGACCGGGCTGATTGCGGTTATCTCCACGCATCTTCCGCCCATTTCCCGAACGATCTGAAAATTTCAGCTCCGGGGAGGATACAGCTTGGACGTGGGGCGAAGTTTGTTCATGTTCCGCCCAGCCATGCGTTTTTCCGGCACCTACACCGCTCTTATTACTCCGTTTCGCGACGGGGCCATCGACGTTCCCGCCTTCCAATCCCTCATCGAGCGGCAGATTGCTGCTGGAATTGACGGGATTGTCCCGGTCGGCACGACCGGCGAGTCCCCCACCCTCGACACGGACGAACACCTCGAAGTCATCCGCCTCGCCGTGGAATTTGCCAAAGGCCGTTGCGAAGTCGTCGCCGGCACCGGTGCGAATGCCACTTCCGAAGCCATCGAACTGACGGAAGCTGCCGAAAAACTCGGTGCCACGGGTTCGCTCCAGGTTTGCCCGTATTACAACAAGCCCTCGCAGGAAGGACTTTACCTCCATTTCAAGGCCATCGCGGAATCCACCGAACTGCCGATCATGCTCTACAGCGTGCCCGGCCGCTCGGTCATCGAGATCGCACCGGAAACGGTTGCCCGCCTCGCTGCGGATTGCCCGAACATCACGGCGATCAAGGAAGCCGGCGGCTCGGTGGATCGCATCAATCAACTCGTCCAAGCGCTGCCCGCCGATTTCGGCATCCTTTGCGGTGACGATCCTCTGATGCTGCCCTTCGTTTCCTGCGGCGCGACCGGACTGGTTTCCGTCGCATCGAATCTGGTGCCTGAAGTGATCGTCAGCCTGGTGAAGGCCTGCCTCAGCGGAAACTTCCTCGAAGCGCTCGCGATCCAAAAGAAATATTACCCTCTCATGCGCGGCCTCATGTCGCTCGATGTGAACCCGGTGCCGGTCAAAAGCGCGGTCGCCCTCCAAGGCCATTGCTCTCCCGAACTGCGCCTGCCGCTCGCTCCTCTCAGCGATGAGAACACCGCGAAACTCAGTGCGCTGCTCAAGTCCTTCAATCTTCTCTAATACCAATACCTAACTGTTTAGCACCCATGCCTTATCCCAAACTTTTCAGCCCAGGTCCCATCGATGTTTCGAAAGAAACCTTCGCTGCCATGTCGCAAACGATGATCGGCCACCGCGGCTCCGATTTCGAGGTTCTCTACGCCTCCCTCCAGCCCGGCCTGCAGGAAATCTTCGGCACCGCGCGTCCGGTTTTCCTTTCCACCTCGTCCGCATGGGGCGTGATGGAAGGTGCCCTGCGCAACCTCGCCCGCAAAAAAGTTCTCTGCCTCTGCTGTGGTGCGTTCTCCGACAAATGGCTCGACGTCGCGAAAAAATGCGGCTTCGAGGCTGACTCGGTGCAAGTCGAGTGGGGCCAGGCGATCGACCCCGAAGTCGTTCGCGCCAAGCTCGCGGAAGGCGGCTTCGACACCGTGACTTTCATCCATTCGGAAACATCGACGGGCGTGCTCAACGATCTCGCAGGAGTTTCGAAAGTCGTAAAATCCTTCCCGGACACGATCCTGATCGTCGACACCGTTTCATCGCTCTCCACCGTGCCAATGGACATGGATGCGAATGGCATCGACGTCATACTCGCCGGTGTCCAGAAAGCGCTCGCGCTGCCTCCGGGCCTTGCCGTTTTCGCCGTTTCCGAAGCTGGCATGGAACGCGCCAAGGGCACTGCCAACCGCGGTTACTATTTCGATTTCCTCGAGTTCGCCAAAAACGCAGCGGTGAACAACACGCCTTCCACTCCGGCGATTTCCCTTCTGTTCGGACTCCAATACATCCTCGGAGAAATCGCCAAGGAGGGCTTCGCCGCCCGCCAGGCCCGCCACGCGAAAACAAACGCGATGATTGCTGCCTGGGGTGCCAAGCATGGCTTCGAGCTGTTCGCACCGGAAGGCCGTCGCTCGTCGGCACTCACCTGCTTCGCCACGCCGGAAGGATTTGATCTCTCAGGTTTCATCAAGAACCTGAAGAACAAACACAACTTCCTGATCAATGGCGGCTACGGAAAAATCAAAGGCAAGACCTTCCGTATCTCCAACATGGGCAACGAAACCGAAGCCACCATGCAGGAACTCATCGACGCGATGGACGACGTTCTCGGCTGATCGATTTCAGAAACTTCCAACAACGGGCTTCTCTCACGAGGAGCCCGTTTTTTTGTTTTAGGGAGAGGTGGGCGGATACCGAAAAGGAGCGCGTTCATTCTGAGCGCTGAGTGCAGCGGACATTCTGCCCGCTGTTATTACCGAGGAGAACCGGCGCTGCGTCTGCGTTCCGTCCGACAGAATGTCGGCCTGACTCAGTTGATAGAATATCAACGCCCCTTATTTCCCGACAGCCTCTGTTTTCAAACAAGTCCAAAGATTCGCCAAATTCGCGGTGTCTTTGAAATCCTCCGGCTCAACGTTCACTTCAAACCGTGACGACCTAGCAGATTATAAACCGATCGTTCGGAAATTCCGAGTTCGCGGGCGGTTCTTGCCTTGTTCTTTCCGCTGCGGATGTAGGTCTGAATGAAGGCGTTGCGCTCGATTTCCTGAAGTGTCAGGCCGACGGAATCACCCGTCCCCATGGTCGGTCCGTTTTCCTTGCGGCCGATCAACAAGCGAATGAAATCCTCGGCTTCGAGCACGGGCTTCTCGGCAAAGGCGGTGGCGCGTTCGAGCACGTTTTCGAGTTGCCGGACATTTCCCGGCCAATCGAAATCGCCGAGCGCCTTCTGCGCCAGTGGTGTGAGCTCCCAGCCTTCCGAGCGGCGGCGCTTGGCAATTTGGGCGAGAATTCCCTTCGTGAGTTCCGGCAGATCTTCCTTCCGTTCGCGCAAAGGCGGGATGTGAAGTTCGATGATATTGAGGCGGTAGTATAAATCCTCGCGGAACGCGCCTTCCTCAACCCGCTGCCGGAGATCGACATTCGTCGCGGCGATGACCCTCGCATTGGTCTGCAACATCTTGCTGCCGCCAACACGGAAGAACTCGCGGTCCTGCAGGACGTTGAGAAGTTTCGGCTGCAATTCGGGCGGAAGATCACCAATTTCGTCGAGGAACAAGGTGCCTCTGGACGCCTGCTCAAAGCGTCCGGCGCGGGATGAGGTGGCACCGGTGAAGGAACCGCGTTCATGGCCGAAAAGCTCGGATTCAAGCAGTTCCCTGGGCAGGGCCGGGCAACTGACGGTGATGAATTCCTCCTTGGCCCGTGGACTGAGCCGGTGGATTTCCCGGGCGAAGTGGGTTTTTCCGGTGCCACTCTCTCCGGTCAGCAGGATAGTGCTGTCGAGGCGCGCGGCTTTTGCCAAATGCCCGAGCAATTGCCGGAGATGCGGGCTGGCGCTCTGGATTTTGGCCTTTGTCGGCTTCCCGCCACTTGTCGGGGCCGCTTCCGGCTCATTCAGCCGGGCAAGCTTCGCCTGTCGCAAAAGGTCGAAAAGGCGCTTCAGCTCGAAGGGTTTTGTCAGGTAATCATTGGCTCCCGCACGCAGGGCCTGGACGGCGGTTTCCGCATCGTTAAGCCCCGTGAGCATGATGACCGGCAGCGTCGGAAACGATTTCCTGATGTGGACCAGGGTCTCAATCCCGTTCATGCCGGGCAGGCCGTGATCAAGAATCACGGCCTCGACTCCGGCGTCGAGCACTGCCAGGGCTTCCTGGCCGGAAGCGGCTGCCTTGGGGCGCCATCCGAGGTCTTGCGCCGCAATTACGAGCAATCGCTGGATGGTCTCGTCATCATCGACGATCAAAAGATTCGGGGAAAAGGCAGAAATCGCAGACATTATGTGAGGAAATAAATACTAAATGGATTGTTCAGATATGTAAGATAAAAGTCGCGTCAATCGCAACGGGTTTTGGCTTTTTTTCTGCCACGGGGTTCCGACGAAAGCAACTCCCTGAGGCATTTTAAAAGCATTTCCGCAGTACACGGCTTGGGCAGGAACCCTTTCATCCCGTTCCCTGCGGTATACGCGATATCGATGTTTGAAGAGATGCCGCTGGTCGCGATGATCCGGACTGCGGGATCCGATTGGGTCAGCCGGGCGATCAGCTCGGCTCCGTTCATGACAGGCATCATCATGTCGGTGAGGACCACGTCGATGTCATCGGAATTCAGGGTGTAAACGGAAATGGCCTCCTCGCCATTGGATGCGAGAAGAGTCCGGTAGCCGAAGGTTTCCAAAGTTTCCTGAGTGATCTGGCGAATGAAGGCCTCGTCATCGACGATCAGGACGGTTTCGCCATTTCCCTCCGGCAGATCCACGGGGCCGATCATCGCGGGATCGGCGAGTTCGGGATGGGCGGGAAGATAGATTTTGAAACGCGTTCCCACCCCTAGCTCGCTTGAAATCTGGATGAATCCCCCGTGTCCCTTGATAATGGCAAGCGAGGTGGACAAGCCAAGCCCCGTGCCTTTGCCGATGGACTTGGTGGTGAAAAACGGATCAAAAATCTTGTCCATGATATCGGGAGGAATCCCAGCCCCGTCGTCCTTCACTTCGATCAAAACATGCGGGCCGACCTTGGCTTCCAGATTCATCGCAGCGAATGACGCGTCGATTTCCACGTTCTTCGCGGTGATGGCGATGGCTCCATGGTCCGAAACGGCATCCCGCGCATTGACGCAGAGATTGATGAGCACCTGATGGAGCTGGGTGGGATCGCCCATCAAGGTCCATAATCCGCAGTCAGTGTCCACCTCCAGACCGATGTTTTTGAGAAAGGTATCACGCAGGATTTTCTCCACTTCCGAGATGAGTTGGAGCGGATGGACCTCGATGCGGCGGCCCTCCATTCCACGGGCGAACGACAGGACCTGCCCGACCATGTCGGTCCCGCGTTTGGCACTGGCCCCGATGGTATCGAGGAGTTCAGCGCACCGGACATCGGGCATGCGCATTTTAAGCAGCTCGATCGACATGGAAATGGGCGCGAGGATGTTGTTCAGGTCGTGAGCGATGCCGCCAGCAAGGGTGCCGATGCTTTCCAGACGCTGGGTGCGGAGGAATTGCTGTTCGAGCTTCCGATGATCCGAGATATCGGTGTCGATCACCAGAAAGCCCTGCGAATTACCCATTACATCCCTAACGAGAGTCCAGCGGCTTTCAATGATGAGGTCCTTGCTGTCCTTGTTCACGTGACGCAGCTCCCCCACCCATTCCCCATTGCTGAGAGTGTGCTCGAAAGCCTGATTAAACATCGCGCAATCGCGGTAAAGCAGCTCTGTCACCACCCGGCCGATCGCCTCGCGGGCAGTCCATCCATAGAGGCGTTCGGCGCTTTTGTTCCAGTAAGTGATGGTGTTAGCCATATCCCTAACGATAATTGCGTCCTGGGCCTTGTCCAACAGGGATGCCTGCTCACGGATCCGCGCGTCCGCCTGCTGCCGGTCCAGCTCGGATGCCGCGCGGGCGGCGAAGATCTTGAGGGTGGACTCCACCAGTGCGGTTTCCTTCAGCGGTTTTCTGAAAATCACCAACATCACTCCGGACACGACCTCATCCTGATTGAACAAGGGAATGCCCGCGTACGACTCGATGTTGTTTTCCACAAGGAAATGATCCAAAGGGAACAGCTTTTGGACTCCGCTCTTAAAAACGCAGGATTCTCCACCGGCGACGTCCTCGCAAGGAGTGCCGTCGAGGCCGTATGTGAGATTATCCTGGTGACGTCCGTCGAGCACGTATGACAGGGTATCGATGGAATTTGTGAGAGGATCGTATTGCCCCACCACTCCGCCGTCCGCGCCGAGGGCCTCAACCATGTTCCAGGTGAGCAGATCGAAAAATCCCCCGCCCGCACCGGATGAAACGGCTTGGGCGACTTTCAACACGACTTCCTGCGTTTGCTGCCGTTCCGCTTTCACACGGATGTTCTGGACCCCAAAGGACAGGTCCTTGGCCATTTGCTTCAGCAGTTTCAGTTCGTCCACGCCGCCCTCGAAGGAAAGCCTCGCAAAGAGAACGATCACTCCGAAAGTCCGCTGTCCGTTTGATAATGGCAGGCAGATCACACTCTGATAGCCATACTCGCGAGCTGCGGTGAGCCACTGCGAAAACCTCGGATCATCCGCGATATATTCACAAACCATCACCTCTCCACTACGGATGGTTTGTCCGAGAGGGCCGGCACCGCCGACAGGATCGTCCGCCCAGGTGGTTTCGATCTTAGTGAGCTTTCGGGCCTCATCTCCGGCATGGGCGACGGGAGTGATCGTCCGGTCCCGATCTTCCATCGCATATCCCACCCAAGCCATCTGATAGCCTCCTTCCTCCACGGCCAGAGCGCACACGTCTGATAGAAGGGCGATCTCATCCGTGGCGCGGATCATCATTTCATTGCAGGAACTGAGCATCTGAAGGGCACGATGCGAGCGGGCCAGTTCGATTTGCGCGGCGACCTTATCGGTCAGATCGATCATCCCCCCCACCATTCGTATTCCCAGACCTGTCTCGTCCCGGATGATCTCTCCACGGTCCAACACGTGGGAAATTTTCCCGTCGTTACTGAGGAAGCGATATTCATCCACCCAATAGGTTCTATCACCTTCGATGGCAGTATAAATTCCGGTCACCACCCGGTCCCGATCCTCGGGATGAATTTGGCGGATCCATGCATGAATGGTGGACTGGGTTTCCGAGGCAAACCAACCGAACAAACGCGCAAATCCATCGTTCCACCAAAAGGCATTGGTCAGCAGATCCCAATCCCAAATCGTGTCATTCGTCGCCGCAGCTACTGATTTGAAAAGTTGATGGCTGTTCCTGACTTCGTTCTCGGCATGGGCGCGCTCGGTTGCCTCCAGTGTCAGTGAGACAAGAGTGGCGATGGCGATGACGAAGGTTTTTTCATCCGCCGTCCATTGCCTTTGCCGCCCGACGTGTTCGTGACAGATGATATACTCCACCGCATTTCCAAAACGGATGGGCGCGTCGATCATCGAACTGATCCCCAGAGGTGTGAGATAGTTTTCTGAAAACTCGGAGGTGTGCGGATTCTGATGGGCGTCGTCCGCGACGATCAGTTCGATTTCTGACAGAGCTTTGAAATAGGAGGGATAGTCCGCGGCATTGAGCACCACGCCCGCCGAGTGGGAATCCGACCCAAGTTCGTAAAGGTCCACGCAGTGGATCTGGGTGCGATCCGGGCTATACTGCCATATGCTGACACGCGAGACACCCAAGGTTTTTGCCGAGGTCTCTGTGATCTTCCGGAATGAGCCGGTGATATCGGCACCATCCTTCGGCCCCATGCCAGTTAGAGCGATCAGGGCGTTGCGCTGCTGGAGATAACGAAGTTCGTTGGTCCGAAGTCGTTCGGTATCGCGACAGCGCTCGATGGCAAGGCTGACAAGCTTCGACGCGGACTCCACCCAGCGGAGCTCTTCAGCTCCCGGATGTCTGGATTCACGATGATAGATCGCGATCTTACCAAGAACCAACCGTTCCGAGGAAATAATCGGAACCGACCAGCAGGTCCGTAGCCCATGCTTCAAAAACAGGTCGCGACAGGATTCCCAGTCCGGATGTGCGGAAATGTCCTCGACGACACCATCTCCCAACGCAACAGCGGATGCTGTTCCCAAACCGTTATGGATAGGAACGCACCCCAGGGCGGTCACGCATTCCTCAGGCAGCCCCCGCGCGGCACCGCACTCGAGGAAGGCACCATCCGCATCATTTAACGAAATTGCACAGACAAGTTCATCCGGAGAAATCACTTCCAAGCGGTCCACGATACTTCTGACAATAAGGGACTGCGGAATGCCATTGAGTATCATTTCAAGGATCTCCGACTGGCTCTGTGAAAATCGATCCATCAGCCGCTTCTGCCTGCGGCCTTTCGCTTCACGCACTTCCCGCTCCACGGCCGGTCCCAACCGGGTGAAATTGTTCTTAAGAATATAATCCGCCGCACCGAGCCTCATCGACTCCACTGCCTGATCTTCTCCGACAACCCCGGAAACGATGATCAAGGGAATGTCTTTGCCACTTTCGCGCAGGATTCCGAGCGCGTCCGTGGCATCAAAATCCGGCATCGTGTAGTCGCAGAGGATCACATCGAAGTCCTCCGACTCCAGCGTGGATCTAAATTCGGGACCGGTCATCACATGAATGCTTTCCGTCTGATATCCCTGACGCCGCAGTTCATCGACAACCAAGAAGGCATCATCTTCCGAATCCTCAACGAGGAGTATGCGCAGCGGCTTGCGATTCATGAACTCAAGCTTGGACGGGTGGGTTTTCATTCAATAGCAACCAGTAGAGGCCCAATTGACGGGTGATATCCACAAACATCGGGAACTCCACCGGTTTACGGACATAGCTGTTGCAGCCGAGGGAATAGCCTTCCAGCAGATCCTTATCCTCCTTCGAGCTAGTTAGGATCACGACAGGTATCCGTCGGGTTTTTGGGTTCGAACGGATCTTCTGTAAAACCTCCAATCCGTTCACTTTCGGCATTTTCAAATCCAGCAGGATGATCGCAGGAAGTACCTTGCGAACGGGAAAGGAATCCGGTCCGTTGCCATGAAGAATTTCAAGCGCCTGCGCTCCATCGCGGGCGATCACCACTTCATTGATGATGTTATTTTTCTTCAATGCCATGAGAGTAAGTTCCTCATCATCCGGGTTGTCCTCTACCAGCATTATGATTTTGGGTTCCATGTGCAGGAATGTTCGCTAACACAAACTTGAAGGTAGCGCCATGATTAATCTCACTCTGGGCCATAACTTCCCCACCGTGGCGGCGGACGACGCGATGGACCGTCGCCAATCCGATGCCGATACCCGGGAATTCCTGTTGTGAATGCAGCCTCTGGAAGGCACTGAACAGTTTGTGGGAATTGCGCATGTCGAATCCCGCGCCGTTATCCTTCACAAAACAGGTGGTTCTGCCGTTTTGTGAGGATTCGCCGCCAATTTCGATTCTGGCAGCGGCCGTTTTCGAGGTGAATTTCCACGCGTTTCCGATCAGGTTTTCCAACAGGATGCGCAGCAGGGAAGCGTCTCCATGCACCTGAATTCCAGGCGCAACGATGATTTCCACGTTCCTTCCGGGCTCCGTTTGTATGAAATCATCCACCACAGCCGTGGCGATTTCGCTGATATCCACCTGTTCCATCTTCATTTCGGTCCGGGTAAGGCGGGACAGCTTCAACAGATCATCGATCAAATCCCCCATCCGTCCGGCGGCGCTTTGAACACGCTTGAGGTAGCCGCGCCCGACCTCATCGAGATCGCCGTAAGAATGTTCCTCCAGTGCCAGCGCGAAACCGGCGATTCCCCTCAAAGGTGCCCGCAGATCGTGGGAAACCGAGTAGCTGAACGTCTCCAACTCTTGGTTCACTCCTTCCATCATCTCGGTTTGCCGGAGGAGCTTGGCGTTGAGATTGATGAGGGCGTTCTCGGATACTTTCCTCAGGGCTTCAGTGCGTTCGATCGAACGGGCACACCACAGCAGCAACGCCCCGAAAATGAGAATCACGACGACCGTGTATAGGACGATCCCCTGGTCTGCCTGATACCAGCCATTCCTCTCGCCGGCGATGCGCAAGCCTCCAAGCGTCAGAAAAACCACCAGCATCAGTGGAAACATCCGCCTTACCAACAATCCCCCCGGGCCTTCCTCCGTGACGAGCGCCATCAACCCAAAACCAGGCCGGGAAAACGCCATACCTAACGCCAGCAGTAGAAACGCCGCCGCCGTGTGCAATGCCATCGGCTTGTAGCCGGATACGCCATAAAGCCATTCGATCTGGTAGGCGTATCCTACCAATGCGACCAGCGACAAAACGCCGAGCAGCATTGCCAACCATTCCGCGACACGGTTGCCGCCCTTTATTTTCCAATCGAAAATCATGAGCGCCGTCCCCGTCAAAACGAAGCCCAAGGCCGTGTTCGGGGCCATCCGGCTTGGTCCGCCGGGTTCATTCAAATGGAGCTTTCCCGCAAACAGCACCTGATCGATTCTCGAATCCGATCCAATCCAATTGCCGACCAGTATCAGAAGTCCGAACAACGTTACCGTTCCGCCGAGAATCCTCGCGAAATATCGCTCGGAAGATCCCTCGCGGAATTGCGCAACCAACGAGATTCCGCAAAATATAAAACAAATGGCCGTTGCAGGATTCATCGCGACCTGCCCGTCCGCCAATCGCTTCAAGCCCTCGATATCCGCAAGCCAGCCACAAATCACCAACAGCCCGATCAGGACCACCAACCCTACCGCCCATCCGGCAAAGAACGAGAAACGGGAGCGAAGACGTTTTTGGAATGAGCTTTCCGTCATTTTCAGCATCCGATCCCCATCCGTTTAACCGATAGTTCCCATGTTACAAGATCGCTTTGGTTTCTGATAGCTTTTTGCTCGATTGATTCAGGATTTCAAATTGCGGAAAACACCGACAAGGGAAAACAAAAAACCAACCCCCCGGTGGAAATCTTCCGTAGAAGATCAACACACCCGACGGGTTGGCTATTTGTTGGGACCGAAGCCCCCTGTTTTCTCCCCCCGGAGAACATTAGAGTAATTGCACCGAACGTGCCAACTGTGATGAGGTGGGCTACAACAGGCTAGCTTTCAATGGATTAAAATAATAAACAAAATCTAAGCAACTGAAGAACAATGCCAAATCATGCAACTTGTGCAGGGTTTTGATGCAACTTCTGCAAATTCATGAAGTAGGATTTCCGCTGGCCTCGGCAGGTGGATTCAACGCTTTTCCGTCCACTTTTCCTGCGAATACCGAGCGGCGGATTTTTCAGCGAGTATTGCAGAATCCGGCTGCAAATCGGTCATTTTCCATGCGGTTGCAAGGATTCCAGCCAAACGTTCCGCCCGCTTCGTCGAGGTAGGCTCATCGCACTGGAGCGAAGCAGACCCCTGATGCAGAAGCCCCTGACGCGTCCGCCGCTGGCCCGCGCCCGCCAATTTCATCCCCGCTTCCCCCACCAGATCGTGGCTGACGGGATTCTCAAAACAAAGCGCAGCCCCGGTTTCATCCTCGCCGGCACTCATGCGCACCGCGATCCCTTCCGCAGTCAACGCCTCTGCCAATGCCGCATGGATCCTGCGGTAACTTTCCGCCCCGCGAGCGGTCGCGAGCTTTTCAAAGTGGGGAATTGCCAGCGTATAGGTCCAGTCCGCCCGATGATCGACCGCCCCCCCGCCCGTCCAGCGCCTTACCCACCGCACGTCGGAAATCGCAGCGCGCGCATCTTCGATTTTCCCGAAATAGCCCACGCTCGCCCAATCTCCGTCCCAGCGGTAAATCCGCAGCACAGGTGAAATCGCCGTTTCCAGCAACCACTCGTCCACCGCCATCGCCTCCGGTCCGGCCCGTTTCACAGGATCGATCCACAGTAGCAATTTTTGAAAAACCTCCATCCGGTGCCAGTTTGACTCCCAAAACTGAAATCTGAAAACTGAAAACTCTCCCGGTCTTGCATTCCGGCACATGCCCGCCAGTTTCCCCACATGCCCATCGCACCGAAGCCCCACAGTGCCCTGCTCATCGTCGGCCACGGATCCACTGAGAATCCGGATTCCTCCACGCCTTATTTCGACCACGCCGATGAAATCCGCCGCCGGGGCTTGTTCTCCGAGGTCCATTGCTGCTTCTGGAAAGAGGAGCCGTCGATGCGGGAGGCGATTTACTTGATCGACTCCGATGAAATTTACATCGTCCCGGACTTCATCAGCGAGGGGTATTTCACTCAGGACGTCATTCCCCGCGAACTCCAGCTTGCCGGCCCCACTACCGAAGTCCGCGGAAAAACCTTCCATTATTGCCTTCCCGTCGGCGTCCATCCGTCGATGACCGGGCTCATCCTCCGCCGCGCCAAAGAGGTTGCCCAGGACATCGATCCCGCCACCACGACCCTGATCATCACCGGCCATGGCACGGGCCTGAACCAAAACTCGACAAAAGCTATCCGCGATCAGGTCGATCAGATCATCGCCTCGGGTGCTGGCTACGCCGCAGTGCTCGACGCCTACATGGAGGAACAGCCGTTCATCGCGGAGTGGGACAAATTGTCAAAAACTCCGAACGTCATCATCGTTCCGTTCTTCATCTCGGATGGCCTGCATTCCTATCAGGACATCCCGGTCCTGATCGGCATCGAAAACGAAGTCGGAGCCGCGCTCAGCCAACGCGAGGTTTTCCGCCATAATCCTCACCATGTCCGAGGCAAGACCCTTTACTACACCTCCGCTATCGGGACCGAACGCTTGTTGGCCGATGTGATTCTCGATCAGGTGCACGATTTCGATCAGATTCACAAAAAGCTCTGATTCAATCCATACCGTCCAATTTTCAGCAATTTCAATCAGCACATGTCTCTCGCCCTCGAACTGCGAAACCTGCTTCGTTCCGGAATCCACCGCATCGGTGAACTGGAGCTCCAACAAGATATTTACGGCTATCCCTACGTAATCTGCCACTTCGCGGATGCGGAGTTATCCACCGAGCCCGCTTTCGGAGGCCTTGAGCATCATGAAGGTCCTGCCGATGCCCGGGAAATTTCGACTTACGCCGAGGACGGCACCTATCGATTCACCAAGGGTCAGGTGAATCTGAAGCGCGGCTGGGTCATGTCGCTGGAAAACGAGGAGGACCTCCGACTCGCGCTCGATCAATTTTATCCAGCCTGCGTCGGCCTCTTCGTTGCGCAACAACGCGGAGTTTTGGAAATCGAAAACCTGCGGGACAAGCTCAACCGCCAGACCGGCATGTATCGCTTCGCCCGCACCATCAGCGATGCCGGCGCCCAAAAACTCGTTCAGGAAGTCTGCGGCCCGGCCCACCAATGCGCGAAAAAAATCCTCTGGAAACTCGACGCCGAAACTCCGCTCGAAGACAGCGAAGCCAGCCGCTTCAACGGCATCCCCGGAAATGTCCCGGAAAATGAAGCCATCCCCCTGCTCTGCCGCGAAGCCTGCAATCACTTCGTCGCCGAGTGCCGCAAAGCCGCCAAAGCCGGGGGCGAGACGAAACAAGCGCCTGAATGATAACTCCTCTCCGGCAGCAAGCTCGGCGGTTGTGTGAAGCTGGACTCCACGTTCTCACTGCTCACTGCTCACTCGGCACTTCTCCCAAGCTCTTCCAACTCAATCCCCGCCTGGATGAACGGGCCGACGCCCTTGAGATCATTTTCCACGATAGGTTCGCTGATATAGTATTCAAAGGAACCATCGCGTTTGTCGGGCTGGCCGAGGCCGGCGACCTGGCAGCATTGGGTGAGATTCACGTCCCCTGCTCCGCCGATACGGATCAGGTTGCGGACGATTCCGGCATATCCGGCTTGCGCGGGTTTGAGATAGTCGCGCGACAACAGGCCGTCGTTCACGGCCTTCAAGAGTGCGTAGGCAAACATCGATGACGCGGTGCCTTCGAGGTAGTTGCCTTTGCGGTTGCCTTGATCGAGCATCTGCCACCACAGGCCCGTGGCCGGGTCCTGGCATTTCACGATGCCGTCTGCGGTCTTCTTTAACATAGCAGTTAGTTCGGCGCGGGCGGGATGGTCTTTCGGAAAATATCCGAGCGTTTCCACCTGGGCCATCACCCACCAACCGACGGCGCGACCCCAGAAGCTGGCCGATCTCCCGGTTTCCTTGTCCGCCCAATTCTGCACCTTCGCCTCGTCCCAGCCGTGATAGTAAAGGCCGGTCTTCGGGTCGTAGAGGTGTTGATCGATGAGCCGGAACTGCTTCGCGATATCGTCCCACACGTCGTCTCCTCCGCCGATCGATTGTGTATACTTGGCGTAAAACGGCTGGCCCATGTAAAGGCCGTCCAACCACATCTGGCTGGCGTAACGCTTCTTGTGCCAGAATCCGCCTTCGCTGGTGCGCGGATGTTTTTCGAGCTGGGAACGCAGCGTGTCAGCCGCTTTCTTGTAACGATCCTCGCCGGTTAGTTTGTAAAGCGCCAGCAGCGTGCGGCCCGGCGCCACGTTATCGATGCTGTAGTCCTCGAGCTTGTAGCCTGAAATGGTGCCATCGGGCCCGATCCACGTGCCGGTGGATTTCTCCACGAAGCTTGCGTATTTCGGATCGCCGGTCTGCGCGCTGAGTTCAAGCAGGCCTAGCAGGGTCACGTGGAGCGCATAGTCCCATTTTCCACCTTCCTTGTAATTCGCCTTATCTCCCAATCGGGCGATCTGGGAATCGGCCATCCGCTTCGACCACTCGATCGGGGTTTGGCCGCGCACGCTGGCGCATAAGAAAATGCCACAGAGAAGAAGCAGGGAGGCTTTCATTGGATGTTTATCAGGAAGATGTTTTAACCGTCACGGATGATCTATACCAGAATTTCTATACGGTTGTTCCAGACGCCGACGCTGGGCCGGCAGCCGATGGCCTTCGCACGGGAAACAACGGACAATTATTCTCGCGTTTGGCATTTCACGTTGAAAATTCTGCACTCGGTGGAAACTCATTGATACGAACCGTGCTTCCGACTAGGTGTGGTGACATGTTTCCTATCAGGCCATTCGTCTTCTCCGGGATTTGTGCGACCTTGGGTGCCATGGCACACGTCCAGGCAAACACCTCCATTCCACCGCAGGAAACGGCCATCCTCGCGCGGATCAAATCGCCGCAGTTCGCCGAACGCGATTTCGCGATCACGGATTTTGGGGCGGCGAACGACGGCGATTCCACCGAAGCAATCGCCAAGGCCATCGCCGCCTGCAACGCGGCGGGCGGTGGACGCGTGGTGATTCCCCCAGGGGAATGGATGACAGGTGCAGTGCATTTGAAAAGCAACGTGAACCTTTACCTGGCCGAGGGCGCGACTCTGCATTTCAACCCAGATCCGGCGAAATATCTACCGATGGTGCTCACCCGCTTCGAAGGCATCGAGTGCATGAACTACTCGCCGCTGATCTATGCCTTCGAGCAGGAAAACGTGGCAATCACCGGCAAGGGAACGCTCGACGGTTCCGCCAGCCTGGAAACGTGGTGGTCGTGGAATGATCCGTCGAAAGGCCGTCCCACCAAGCAGACCACCGCCCGCAATCGGCTCGACGCGGAAGGCACCCATGGAGTCCCGGTGGCCGAACGGATTCATGGCGAAGGAAGTTTCCTGCGGCCGGCGTTCATCCAGCCCTACCGATGCAAGAACGTGCTCATCGAGGGCGTGAAGATCATCCACTCGCCGATGTGGGAAATGAATCCCGTGCTTTGCACCAACGTCACAGTCCGTGGTGTTAGTGTCAGCAGCCACGGCAGCAACAATGACGGCTGCGATCCGGAGAGTTGCAAGGATGTGCTGATTGAGGATTGCGTTTTCGATACCGGCGACGACTGCATCGCGATCAAAAGCGGTCGAAATAACGACGGCCGGAGAATCGGCGTGCCGTCGGAAAACATCGTCATCCGCCGCTGCACGATGCGCGACGGCCACGGCGGCGTGACGATGGGCAGTGAAATTTCCGGCGGCGTGCGGAACGTCTTCGTCTCGGATTGCAAGATGGACAGCCCGCACCTCGACCGCGCGATTCGCTTCAAGTCAAACGCCGTCCGCGGCGGCGTCATGGAAAACATCTTCATCCGCCACGTGACGATCGGTCGGGTGGAAAAAGCCGTGCTGTCCATCGAGTTCGATTACGAGGAAGGCGCGAAGGGGACGGAAAAACCGACGCTACGCAATATATTGCTAGAGAACATCTCCTGTGAATCCAGCGGACGCGTCACCCTCGCCACCGCAATTCCCGAAGCTATCATCGAAGATATCCGCTTTGAAAACTGCAATTTCCGAGGGATCAGATCGGAGGATTTGTTAAAATCCGCCCCAGCCCCCGCGTATCACAACGTTTCCATCGAGCGGGGTAAATCCGGGAAAAGCAAGTAGCCTGCTAGATATCTCAACTGAAAGAGTTTTACCACGGAGAGAAGGAGGGAAGATGGAGGCAAGAGAGTTTTTGATGTTTTGAAACCGATCGGCTGGGAGCCTGCGACTATCCTCCGTGCCTTCCCTCTTCTCTCCTTCCCTCCGTGGTAGAATTCTCAACCGAAACCTCTCAACACCCGCACGTCTGGAGTCTGTCCAGAGTTCATGGTTTACCACACTCTAATGGACTTCAACCGCCGAGAAGCCGCTCATACTTCAAATTTACAAAAGCTGGGCATGACCAAGGCTTATGGTTGGCTTGTGGGGTTCACTGGCTAGCTTGGACAGTTCTTTTTCATTTAACAACATGTGTCGCCCATGATATATCTACGTTCATTCGTTCAAGAAAAGGAATTGCATGTGCATGAATCGCTTTAATTGATTCTTGGAACACGGGAGAAACAATTACTAGAGCTTCTTCGTCCGTGATCGGCTCTAGTTCTTTCACTATTTCTTCAATTGTCTTGGCAAGTGGCCGAATACTCCAGTCAGCTCCTGGCCCACCACTCATCCATTTTACGGATAAGCAATGCTCTATTTTTTGAAACGCGCCGATATTTAAATCAAAAGAATCTTTTTCCGAAGTATTTATATAAGGCCGCATTCGCGATTTGGCCCAACCAAGCGCAACATTAAATCTATCACCCTTATTACTCTCTTCAAACAACATGGACGGGGTCAGTCCTTGGAAATTAATATCAAGAATTGACAACATTTAAATCCAAGGACTGACCCCGTTCAAAGCCGTTCCTGCTTCAATTTCCTAAAGTTTGGCACGACCAAGGCTTATGGTTGGCTTGTAGGATTCACTTTACTCCACTTCAATCCCAAACAATTGACAAAGGAACCGGGTTGCTTGCCAGCCGCACACTGACTTCAATGGCATTCCACCTTGCCACAGTCCCACCACGGGAGTTTGCAACACCCTGCCAACACCAGGCACTAGCTCCTCAATATCATCATTGGATGCACAAGACAGCATATCAAACACAAAAATTTTCCCCTCCCACTCCGGAATTGGCAACACCAAGACCTTCTCCCTAATTCGATCCAACAAGACCATCTCAAGCGAAACATATGTACCCACCCCAATCACCAACCTGTCTGAAGGAAACGGCGTCCCCGGCACGGCAAGTTCAAAACCAGCATCTTGCACTGCTTGCGGAAATCGCATGAAGACTTGCCGCTGCAGTTCACCCGCAGGCAATTTGCGACCATTATCCAAAAGTTTGCTAAATATCGGATCAATCATAGCACACATTATCATTCAACCCAATCACTGTTCCACCCCATTATGTATCCATTTGCCACCTAATTTCAAAATGAACGGGGTCGGTGAAAGCGCCGGGATAAACCGGCTTGGAAATGAGAATGAAAGAGTCTTACAAAGAACAACCAGCCATTGACTTTGGCCACAATCCCTACGCTGGGAGCGGTGACGCTCCGGGTGTAGCATGGGTGCGTGGAGACGCAGGCCAGCCATTGAGCTCCGAAATCAAGATTCCCGTGTGCCGACCTTGTACTGACAGGGGGAAGGCAACATCACTCTCACCGCCACGGCAAGGTGAGGGTGGACATGGCGGAGTCGGAGACCCTGTGCATGTGTCGAAATTCCAAGCGCGAGAACCGGGAGAGCCTGTTGGCATCCGTGATGACAAGCCCCCGCCAAGGGGTTTTAAAACGGATCGCTGGTTCAACGTTTCTGACGGTAATGACCAGATGCGGGCTAACAGGAAGTCAGATGGGTCCGTGAACGGGGTCGGTCCTAGAAATTAGAATTAATTTAAAGAATCAAGGACTGACCCCGGACAGGCGACCTCGACGCCCTGCTGCCCGCCAACTGGGCCGCCGCGAACCGCGCCGCCCACCCGGCGATCAAATCGGAACGCCCCCAAGCCGCCTGAAACCGGCCATACTCGCGACCCGCACAACGGAGATCGAGTCCATTCGCACGGCGGACCCTCGGGTGCTTACAACCCACCAGACGGACCGACCCATCCTCTAGATATTCGCTAACATTTTGAAACCGCCGGAGTCCAACCGCCGAGAAGCCGTTCCTACTTCGATTTTCTAAAATTTGGCATGACCAAGGCTTATGGTTGGCTTGTGGGGTTCACTTCGTGGATGAAGGATGAAAAAAATGCTTCGTATGTAATAATTTCACATATTTGAGTGCCTCCACCTAGATCGTCCATTAAGAATATCCTTCCTTTGGGTCCGTTCAATGGAATCACCGCGCTTTCTCCATGCGGGAATTCGCCGATCGTAATTGATAGAAATCCATTCAACTTGGAGGTTTCTTTGAAATTTTCTTGATCTAAGGGTTGGATATAGAGGGGACTTTTCCCAAGATTGCCAAAGTTTCTAATTTGATGATCATTACTAGATCTGAGGAAGCTCATGAACATCTCCGGCATGGAGAAACCCATTTCTTGAAAATAATTTAAATCCAAATTATTCCATCTATTAGTCCACCATATCTCCCAAGACTCTGGATCCTTGGGCTTTTCTAGGTTTATGTATTCAATAACTTTCTCTTTCTTAAATTTAAACATATTTTTCATAGTTAGTCAAAAGTATGTCCAGTGGCATTTTCGATCGCCGACTGAATTAATCCTCTCATGGATTCAGGCACCAGAGCCCCAGGACCACCATTCAATTGGCCTGAGTTCCAGAATATTTGTGGTTTGCCACCTTCCATCCTAATTCCAAATCCAAGAAGGCCTTCCCTACTTGAGAAAATATAGTCTGCAATTGTTCCGTGAGTCCCTCTGCGTGGCGCATAACTAGAACCAGTTAAGACAAAATCCATCAATCCTGTTTGAGGATCGATTACACCAGACATTCCAACACCTGAGGACGAAGGGGAACTCATCATTCTTTGAAACATTCCTTTATAAGCATTTTGAAACGATAGTAGACGCTTGAGACTTATCATTCCACTAAGCATAGCGGTGTTCCAAGTTGCACGGCCAATCTGACCATTACTAATATTATCAAATATTTGATCAATCTGACTGATTGATGAGGCTATTCCAGCGGCAATTATTCCATATTTAAGAATGCCGCCTGCTTTCCACGCGGCTTTTATGAGCGGTCCACCATATGCACCAGACAGACCCCCGAAAACAATTTTACCAATAATCCCTGATGGACTATCACCATTTACGACACCATCTACCCCACCTAATATAGCTCCGAACGCCATCCTGCCTAATGTGAGCTGAAAGGACGTAGCAAGCGTTAAACTCTGCAAGCTCTCATTTCCACTAGGATCCAAAAACAATACAGGATTACCATTCGCATATAGGTACTTGTGCAAGCTGAGCGGCTCTCCGTTTTGGCCCTCATAAGTGTCCTGGGTGTGAAACCTTCCTGTGTTGGTATTGAGATACCGGGCGCGGAGGAAATACATTCCTAGATCCGCGTCCCATTGCTCGCCGGTGTAGAGGAACTCGGAGGTTGGGGTGTTGGCCGGGTTGGTGAGATTGGAGGATTCCAGTTCGCCGGTGGTTGCATTACGCTTGGACAGGCCGATGAGCGTGCCGTAGGCGTCGTAGTCGTAGGTTTCCAGCAGCTCGCCGTTTTCGTCGGTGATTCCGCGGACGCTGCCGAGGCCGTCGTAGGAGTAGAAGAGGAGTTGCGGGTTGGGAGTTGAGGGTTGAGAGACAGAGGAAGAGATGAGGTCGTGGCCGTAGAGGTGGACTTTTTTGAGCTGCGCCCCTGCCCCGGCCAGCGGATCCTTTTCTTCGATGACCTGGGCGTAGCCGGTCGGGTTGTTCGCGTCGGTCAGGTAGTTCGAGACGCGCTGGGTGAGGCCTCCTTGGGAGATGAGTTTGGTCAGGCGGTGGCCGTCGGGATTATAGGTGAGATCGATGGTCTTTCCGTCGGCGGTGGTGCGGCGGATGAGCTTGTTATCGAAGCTGTAGACGTCGGTGACGCTGGAGGAAGATCCCGCTGGGACAGCGGGGACACTTTGGGTGGTGTTGCCGTTGGCGTCGTAGGTGTCGCTGGTGAGGCGGTCGTTGGCGGTGAAGCTCTGGGACTGGGACGGGATGATCTGGGCGACAGGGCCGCTGGTGGTGCGACTGGTTCTGTTTCCGACACTATCATAAGAATAGGATAGAGTGCCTGCGGGAGGGGAGGTCTGGGGCGGGACGCCCAAGCCACCTTGCGAGATGCTCTCGCTCGTTAGGCGCAGCAGCTTGTCGAAGGTGTTGGTGACGGTGCGGCCGGAGAGTTCGCTGATTTGGGTGCGGTGGCCGTTTTTGTTGAGGGTGTAGGCGTAGCCTTGGAGCGATCGGGGATTGGGGATCGTGGATGAGGAGACGGAAGAGACGTCCAACGCCGTTAGGCGGTTGAGGGCGTTGTAGGTGTAGGCGTGCTGGACGCCGTTGGCGTAGCCGACTCCGTTGAGGTTGCCGTTGGCATCGTAGTTGTAGGCGGCAAGTCCGGTGGCGTTCGGATCGACGCCTTCCTGGCCGCGATAGACGTCGGTGAGGCGGTTGAGGGCGTCGTAGTCGTAGGAGACGTCGTAGCCGCCTGCGGTGGCGGATTTCGTGCCGGCGAGGTTTCCTGCCGCATCATAGCCGTAGCCGATGCTGCCGCTCGGTCCTGTGTAGCCGGTGAGCTGGGAACGGATGTCGTAGCTGTAGGTCTCGCTGCTCAACACGCTGCCGAGTTTGTTTTTCACCGTGGCTCCGGTGCGCCGCCCGAGCACATCGTAGGTGAAATCATATCTCGCGGGGGCATGGCTGAGGGTGAGCGATGGATGAGCGGACGGAGCGACGATGCTGAGGAGGTTCTGTGTGTTGTCCTCGTAGGTCCGGGTGATGGTCTGGCCGTTGAAGTCCTTTTGCGCGGTGAGCTGGCCGAGGTTGTTATAGGTCATTTCCTCGCGCTGGCCTTCCGGCAGGATGCGGGCGGTGCGGCGGCCCATGACGTCGTATTCATAGCGGGTGGTGCGGCCGAGCGCGTCGGTCTGGGAGGTTTGCAGGCCACGCCAATCGTAGCCGTAGCGCGTGATGCCGCCAAGGGCATCGGTCACGGCGAGGAGGCGGCCCTGTGGATCGTAGGCGAAGCGGGTGACATTTCCCTCGGCATCGGTGGAGGTGATGCGGCGGCCCAGGGTGTCGTAAGATTGTTGAGAGTTGAGAGTTGATGGTTGATTGACAGAGAAGAAGGAAGAAGAGGTCTGACGACCTGCGCTGTCGTAGGTGAAGGTGGTGGTCGTGCCTCTCGCATCGGTGCTGGAGATCTGGCGGCCTGCGGCGTCGTAGGCGTAGGTCATGCGGTTGCCGAGGGCGTCGATGACGGCGGTGCGGCGGCCCGCGTCGTCGTATTCGAAGGTGGTGGTGTTTCCCAACGCATCGGTGGAGGCGGTCACGCGGCCGTCGGCATCATAGGTGGTGAGGGTGCGTGGATTGTCGGCCAGTGCCGGAGCGGCGGCGATGTCCGCAACCTCGGTGAGGATCGTGGCGGGCATGGTGGCGTCCGGCTGGATGGTGGCGGTGGCACGACCCAGCGCATCGTAGAGCGTGTAGGTGGTGGCTCCCGCCATGTCGGTGGAGGAGGTCATGCGGCCTTCCGCATCGTAGCCGGAACGGGTGATGCGAATGGGGCCGGTATAGGTTCCGGGATAGGTGGTTTTGGTGACGTTGCCGCGGGTGTCCAAGGTGTAGGAGGTGGTTCCGACCGGAGAGCTTTCGCTGTACAGCTTTCCGTTCGAATCGTAGTTTTTGACGGTGAGGGTGCCGTCCGGATAGGTGATCCGGGTAAGGCGGTTTTCTCCATCATATTCGTAGTTGGTGGTGAGGTAGCGTGCTCCATCGAAGACAATGCTGCGGATGCGGTTTCCGGCGCTGTCGTAATCGTAGGCCTCCGAGGAAAGCACGCTGCCGTTCGAGGCGGTCACGCTCATCGTCTTTTCATGACCCTTGGCATCATGGGTGTAGGACGTGGTGGTGCCATTGGCATCGACGAGGGTGGCGATGTTTCCCGTGCCGGTGTAGGTGAAGGCCGTCGGCGTACCGGCGGGATCGGTCATGGAGGCGAGATTGCCGCTAGCATTGTAAACGATGGCGGTGTTGTGATCGAGCGCATCGGCGATGGTGAGCGGGCGTTTCTCGGAATCGTAGGTGTAGCGGGACACATTCCCCAACGGATCGGTTTCCCGGAGCAGGTTGTTCCTGGCATCGAACACGCGGGTCGTGGTGAAACCCAACGGGGTGGTGGTTCCCGTCTCGTTGTCGTTCGCATCGTAGGTGCGGGTCGTCACACCGCCGAGCGCGTCCGTGGTGCGGGTGACGTTGCCGAAGTCATCGAACTCGTGGGTCGTGACGTGTCCCAGGCGGTCGGTGGCCGACTCGCGGCGATTGGAGACGTCGTGGGCGAACGCGATGGTTTTCCCGGTGGCATCGGTCTGTGAGATCATCCGCCCCCCGGCATCGTAGGCGGTGCGGATGGCCTGGACGCCGGTGCCGTCATCGATCTCGGTCAGATAGTGTGGGAACGCCGTGTTCGCGTAGAGGAACCGGTTGGTGTTGGAGGTCCGGTTGGTGAAGGTGATCAGGCGGCCCTGGGCGTCGTATTGATAGGTCACCTTTTTGCCGGTGGGATCGGTGATCTGGGTGATCCTGCCTGCGGTGTCGCGGGTGAAGACCAGTGATTCGCCCGCGGAGTGGTGGACGCCGCTCCGGTTGACCGTCACGGTGTTGCCATTCGTGTCAGCGATGGACATGAGGCCCTGCGTTTCATCGATGATATAGGAAGCGCCGCCCGGCTCGGTGTAGCGGAAACGCGAGGGATTGGAGGTCGCATCATCGAAGGCGGTGAACTGGCCGGCAATGGTCGGGAGGTTCACGAAATCATTGCTTTCACCCTGCCACAGGATCTCGGTATCGCCTTCCACTTCGAGCTTGCCCTGGGAATTGTCCACCGGCGTGAAGACATATTTCGCGCCGTAAACCGGGGCATAGCGCTGGCCATACGGAATTTCCGCCGAAACCGGAACCGCGGCGCGGATGCCCGTTTCGAAAATCTCGGTGCGCCCACCGGGGAAGGAAACGATCACCCGTTTCCGCTGGCTCGGCTGAACCAGATAGACCCTATTGGTCACGAATCCCCCACCCTGGCTCGTTTGCTCCCAGCCGAGATCGAGCGGGCGCGTCTTGCGGACCTTGACCGAACTGGTCGCCAGCGACCAACCGGGGCCGAAGTCACCGCCCTTCGCATCGCGGGAATCATAGGTGCGCGTGACCGTCAGCGGCGTGCCGGGCAAGTCGATGCTGATGTCCTGGAAGGCGAGGGAAAACTGCCCGAGCTTCATGTTGCCGTCGATCATGACCCGCTCGCTGGTCGAAGCGTAGAGGCCGTTGGTCGTGGTGCCGCTGAGGGTGAGGATGTGGAGACCGTTTTGTAACAAAGTCGGGTCGAGCGTGCCGAGAGTGCCGGAAGTGACCTGGCTGGTGCCCGTCGCGATCACCCGTTTCGCCAGCGGCGCATCAACCGGCGCGATGTCCAAGGTGTAATTTTTCAGCCTCGGGCTGTCCACCGTGCCGATCACGGGAGTCGGGGCGGTGATATCCGCAGTGAATTCATGGGGAGAATCGATTTCGAGGACCAGCGCCTCCTCGGCGTAGTCGGCAAGTTGGAAATTGCTGGTCCGCGTGAGCACCGTGCCATCGCCGAAGGTGGCGGTGGCAGTGAGCGTGTGGCTGCCGTGAAGCATCGGCGGCAGATTGAGGAAATAATCCACCGTGTCTGTCTCGAGATGCGCCTGGCCCAGATTCATGCCATCCAGCGCGAGCGTCACCGAGTCCACCCCCCCGCCATCCTGGAACGCGCGGATTTGCGCTGCGGGGACGTTGTTATCACTCACAACGCTTCCATCCTGCGGCGTGAGAATCGCGAAAAACGGATCTCCCACTACCTGATAGGAGATCGTCTGGTGTGTCGACAGTTGTCCATCGCTCACTCGGCAATACAGCACGTAGTCGCCCGCAGCGGGGAACGTCACTTGAGTTTCCGCAGCGGTGGCATTCGAAAAAACCGGAGCTCCGGCAGATGGCGAGGAAAGCCAATCCCACTCGTAAGTCAGTGTGCCGGGAATACCATCATCGGTCGCGTTGGCGGTGAGGGTGACGGTGGACATCGGCTGCGCAGTGCCGCCCGGCGGGGTGATGCTCAGCGTCGGCGACGCGTTCGGCGCGGCGAGGTGATGGAGGGTCACGTAATTCGAGCGGATGTAGGGTCCATCCGTGAGAGTGAATTTAACCACGTAGGTTCCCAATTCAGCGAAGGTGATGGTAGTGGCACGGCTCTCTGTGTTAGAGAAGACCAGGGCAGCCGGGCCTCCCACTTGTTCCCAAGAGTAGCCATAGACGTCAGCCGGGCCATCGGCATCGGTGAACTCGGGCTGGAGAGTGATGCTCGTTGCCGGGCGGGTGATCACCTGCGGAGCGATGCTCGCGAGTTCCGGCGCGGAATTCAACCCATCGCCCGGACCAAACACGGATGCAGGAACCTCGACCCTCACGACATCGCTGGAGGACAATTCCCCATCCGATACGGTGAGGCGGATTTCATAAATGCCGGGAAGCGGGAAAGTGATCGAAGCCTGAGGGCCGGTGGCATTCGCAGGAAGATCGAAACGCGGAGCCGCCGGGCCGCGGTCGTAGTCCCAGGAAGCGGTCAGAGTGTGATTCGGTTTTCCATCGTCGAGCACCGTCGGGGAAAGCTCCACGGTCCGGGCGGAGGCGATGATATCGGGCCCCAGAGAGAAGGTGGGCGCGGTGTTCGGGGCGGGCGGAGCCGACTCCGCCAGCACGGTGATCGTGGCTCGTCGGGTAGCGGTGAGCAGATCATCTGAAACGAGAAACTCCACCTCGTAGCTGCCCGGTGCGGAGAAACGCGCGGTGACATCGTGGGGATTCGCGGTATCGGTTAGCTCCGAGAATGACACTGAAGCCGGCCCGCTGACCATGCGCCAACTGCTGTGGAGCGTATTGATAGGCAAACCGTCGTCAGTAACGGTCGGCGCGAGGGTAAGGGTATCGAGCGGCAGTTGCAATGAAACGGGAGGCGTCCAATCCACCACGGGCGCGGTGTTCGCCGCCCGTGACAAGTCGACAATCACCGTGTCCGAGCCGGTTTTCGTGCCATCAGTGACCGAAAGTTTGAACACATAACGTCCCGGGACGCTGAAGGAACCGGATGGACTCAACGTGTTGCCACCGGCCAGGGACACCGTGGCAGGACCTTCCTGAAGTGACCACGAAACCGCCGGGTTCGCGGCGAAATCATTCGGCTCATAGCTGCCTGCGAAAACGTGGCTGGCGGCTTGAGGCAGAGTGACCGACTGGCCAGCGTCCACAAAGCCTGAGTTCAGGGGAGACTGCGCCCACGGCGGGCATTTTCCGGACGATCCGGCCTGATAGATGGAAAGAATTTCCGAGAGATCGAGGCTGCGCGTGTAGACGGTCAGCTCGTCAAGAGTCAGCTTTGGATAGACCTGCGCACTGTTTGCGCCGCCAAGCCGCAGGATGGGATTCACAGGCAATACCAGGTTTCCGGTGACCGGCTGGCTTGAGGAAAGCACACCATTCATATAGAACCTCACGCCACTGGTGCGGGAAATCGAAACCGCCAGATGGTAGAACTGCCCCAATGGAAAGGAATTCACGCTGAAGGAATTGTTACTAAAGAAGTAGCTATTTCGCGGTGCTCCTGCGGAATCCAAAAACGAACCACTTAACTGAATGTACCTCTTCCCGCTGCTCAAGCGGGAAACCACCTGCAATGCCAATGGATCATTGAGTTTCCCGCTGGATGAAATTTCAAAGAGTCGCTGATCTCCCTCATCATTGGAATTGTCCCGGAACCACCCTTCAAAGGTAAGTCCTGCGGATCCGCTGATATTCAGAACCTTGCTTTCCAACAAACCGTTGGTGCCGGTGAAATTGAAGGCCTTGCCCGTTTTGCCATCGACATAACCGGGTTGATTGAGCCATGTCAGATCGTTCGTACCAACGGAATCCTTGGGATTTCCATCCGCTTTCAACCACAGGAACGCGTTGGCGGGCAGAGGGCTTTGGCAGGGCTGGTCCACCCGGAATTCCACCGTATCAGCCTCCGAGTGATAGCCATCGTTGGCCCTGAGTTCAAAGGTGTAGATACCCGGCTTCGAAAATGTCACCAGACTGTTCGGCAACTCGGGATGACTGAGATTGAAACCATCCACAGGACCGGACAGGAGGCTCCACCCGATATCCAATGTCGGACTATCATCCGTCACCAATCCTTCCAATTGCATGACAGGCTGGGAAAGCGATACCACGCGGTTCTGCCCGGCATCAACGATGGGCGCGGGATTCAAGGCAGGCGGAGTCAGCCCGGAATTCCGATTCGCCAGGTTGGCGACGTCCCCCGTATTGAGAGACCGGTTAAACACGGCGACATCGTCCACGATACCGTGGAACGGCGCGGGCGGTTGGGCGGACCAGTCACCCGCGAAGCGGCAGCTTCCTATCGAGATCGACTGGCCGTTTCTGGCAAAAACCGGCACGTATCCGTTGTTATAGGCGGTCGAATTAGTCAGGATGCCATTGATGTAAGCCGAAAGCAGCCTAGTGGATTTTTCGTAATTGATCACGATATGGTTCCAGCGAGCCGTCTCGATGGACCCGAAACCGGGCTGCGAATCGAATGTTGTCGTGTAATAAACGTGGGTAACCGGGTCCTGGAGCAACAAATTCAACTTGATCGTTTTCAAATTGTAGGAAATGCCGAGGGCCGAGTGAATCGCGTAAGGATTCCCTCCATCTTCCTTGCTGTAGCCCTCGAATCCCAGGATTGTGCCGCTGCTGTTCGTCGAGTCGGCCTTGAACCAGAAGCTGACAGCCATGTCGGTTACGGAGCCGTTCAAATCGAACAACGGTCCATCCGTTTGTTCGAAGGGATAGGTCCTACCTGTCGTGGCGAGTGCCTGGCCAAAATGGGAATCCGCAGTGTAAACAGGCGGCATGTACGGAAATTTCGGCGCGAGGGTCCGGTTTCCAACCACATCCCGCATCGATCCGTCAAATGCCCAATACGCGATCATTCCGGAAGGAGTCGGCACGGAATCGGTCGTCCCTATCTGGACCAAAACAGTATCAGAAGCGCTCGAAGTCCCATCGAAAGCGGTAAGTCTGAAAAGATAACTGCCTGCCTGGCTGAATCGAATCGAAGGACGCAAGGCATGCGAATCGCTGATTTGAGCGGGCACAGGTCCCGATACTTGCTCCCAAGTTAGCGAGAGAGACTCCATTTCCTGATCATCATTGACCGTCGCATCCGGTTGATACACGGAAACCGGAGTCGGCAAATATTTGGCGGATCCGGCATGAACCACGGGATTGGCGTTGAATCCACGACACAGAGGAGAAAGTGCCACCCTCAGGAAATTCGCAACCACCTCGGGATCGGAAAGCGAATTGACGAAGAATGCATGGGACGGCGAGACGAAATTTGAAATCTCATATCGACTGATCGGATCATTCTTCATGTTCGCCATCGAAATTGACATCGTTGTGATGCCGAAGCCTGCGATCTGGCTTGGTGAAGGGGCTTCAGGAACGCCTGCTACTCCATCGTTGATATGAAGGATGATTTTTTTCGAATTGGGGCGGGAATTCGTCTTGACGAAACCTACGGCCCTGCTGATGGCAGTGATTACGAAAGAACCATAATCAGAACTTTCGTAATAAGCCTCACCTTCGGGCATGATGATTTTTTGCTTGGCCAGCTCAAAATCCGACGTGAAAGGCATGGCATTGTATGATACACTATCATTCTTGTTGATCGAAACACGGTCCAATGCCGGATCCAGCGAATCGAGGAGCGCCCCCACCATCTTCCGCGCCTGATAAATCGGGGTCCGTGGGTCATAGTCGGTGATGACACCGGGTTCCGGGCCGAACATGGAACCCGAGTGATCGATGATAATGCAGAGATCGATGGGTTGGCGAGTGAGTTCGCAATTCGCCTGAATGGCGATCTCAGCGCTCGCCGCGAGACTGCCATCATGGGAAGTGAGCCGGAACACGTAGGCTCCGGGAACCGAAACACTGAACGTCGTCGATGCCGACCGCGGATCCGCGAACGCGGCGTCTGACGGGCCGGACAACTGCTCCCAATAGTGATAGATCACATTGCCCGGCTTGCCGTCGTCTGTGACCGTGGCAACAAGCGGATATTTCGTCACACCAACTGTTACGGCCATTTCGGAAGCAAGGCTGATCCTTGGAGGAGCATTTTCTCCAGCAATCGATCCCACGTTGATCGCCACCGTATCGCTTGCCGAGGTTTCACCATCACTGGCACTGAGTTTGAAAAGATATTCTCCGTATCCACTGAACTCAACCGGGGTGTTCAGCGTGGTTGGATCGACAATATGAGCGGAAGGGCCCGCAATTTGAGTCCAGACATGGCTCAGTGATCCGCTAGCAGGCAAACCGTCGTCCTCGACGGTGGCTTGGAGCGTTGTCGGTGACGAAGAAACGACATTGCACAGAGAGACATCATCGATCAATGAATGGTTACCGCTGCCGGCACCTGGTTCACGATGATCAATCAGCGTCACTTTCAGGGAAACCGCGTCAACCGGCCTTTCGAGATCAAGCATTACGGGATACCACACGTTGTCGGGAATTTTTCCCTGGAGCAAATGGGTGGTGAGAACGACTCCAGCGGCGTCTAGGAATTCAAGTTCGACTTGCGGTTGGCGCAGATCCTTGTTTGAGCTCCCATAAGTGTGCCCGTATAATTTCGCGCTGAAGAGATAGTGATTCGAGGCATTCGGATCCCCCGGAACAAGTGAAACGACTTGAGCGACTTCTGCCGTTTTCCGTTCAAGATTGATGGACACCGGATTTTTCGGCCCAAAGTATTTGGTTCCATCAGCGGCAGATGGGAAATGAAAATAGGGTTGGGAGCTCGTAAGGGTGAACGATTCACTGTTGGACTGAGTCAGATCTTGATATCCCTCCACGGCGTCCCAGAACGGGATGTTGCCATTCGCATCCAGGGGCAGTTCACAACTGCCGTTTTTGATGAGATTGGGGCCCAGGTTCAAGGCGAAGATATTGCGGTCCGAACCCGCGAAGACGACGGGAGCTTGGTTCGAGCCGGTGATGGTGAGATGGAGCGGGGCGGAGGTAAAGGTGAGCGCGGAATCATCCGTGACCTTGACGGTGAGTGCGACGGGGCCGTTTTGAGATGGGGTCCACGTGATGTCCGGCATGGTGGCGGTAGCGACGGATGCACCATTTGCAAACAATTCGTAGCGGATGATGGTGCCGTCCGCGTCACTGGCATCCACCTTCACGGGGATGCTTTCGCCCATGGGCAAACGGGCACCGGCAATGGGTGATAGAATCCGTGCTTCAGGAACAACGCCACCGGTCAAAACGATCGAAGCGGGAGTGGAATCCACCGCGCCATCGTTGGCCACATAACTGAGCCGGAGATTTCCGAGGAATGGCTCGGTGCCGGTGAAGGTCAGCAGATTTCCAGAAATGGTCGCGCTGCCGATGGATGGTTGCGTGAGGAGACGATAGGTCAGCGGGTCGCCATCGACATCGGTGCCGCGCAGGACAAATGCAGTGGTGAGTCCGGTGAATTTTTCCGTCACGCGCTCCGCAACGGGCGGGTCATTCACCGCGGTCACGGTGATCGGGACGGTGACCGGAGCCGAGAGAGAGCCATCACTCACCGAGAAGACGAACGAGTCCGCACCGTTGAAGTTTGCCTGCGGAGTGTAACGGAGGTTAGGCAAGGTGCCCGTGAGCGATCCATGGAGCGGCGGAGAGACGAGCGCGTAAGTGACAGGTGAACCCTCGGGATCAACGGCAGAGATGACGAGGTCGTGCGGCGTGTCTTCCAGAGTGGTGTTATCTCCAAGCGTGGCAACCGGCGCGTCATTCGATACGCTCACCGTAAGATTGATCACCCGCGTGGCCGAGCCGCCGCGGCCATCGGTGACGCGGGCCGTGAACGTGGCGGTGCCGGTGAAATTCGGCGTGCAGCGCAGCAAGTATTCCGGGCCGCTGCCTTCGATCAGGCAGGGAGAACCAACCGGACGATCAATGAAATACGTCAGCGGATCGTTGTCAGGATCCGTCGCCACGACCCGGAACGCCATGGTGGCATCCTCAGCCATGAACAGACTGACGGGGCCGTTGATTGACGGAATCCGGTTAGGCAGCAGGATTTTCACCCGCACTGTGCCAGTCGCGGTAAGGCCAAGATCATCCCTGACGGTGTAGGTGAAGGATGTTTGCGAAGCGGTGGAGAAACGACGGGCAAGCGTGAGAGCCGGCGCGGTCCCGGTGGTGATGACGAGCGATGCCGCCTGGGTGCCGACTGTGTAAACCAACGGGAGATTTTCCGGATCCGAGCCGGGTAAAATGATGGCGACGGGTGCGCCATCAATGGTCACATCGAGATCCGGTGCCAGCGGGGCGAGATTGTCCCGCGTGACTTGGAAAGTAACGGTAGCGGGAACTGAAACCAGGCCGCTGCGATTTGAGGTCGCTACGAACTGGATATTTTCCGTCCCTGTGAATGTGGGCTCCGGAGTGTAAGTGAACTCAGGCGATGAGCCGGTAATGACACCGTGGGATGGCTGGCTTTGAATGGCGTAGCTCAACGCGTCACCGTCCACGCTGGTGCCAACAAGCGTGAAGTTTGCACTGCTCCGCTGGCGGAGTGTGTATGTGGCGTTCGTAGCAACAGGCCGATCATCCACGGGAGTGACCATGATGGCAGCGGTGGCTGGCGATGAATCGGTGGTGCCGTCGTTGACGATGAAGCTGAAACTATCGATGCCGTTGAAATTACTAGCAGGCGTGTAAACAAGGGCGGGAGCAGTTCCAGTGAGAGTTCCATGCTGCGGCTGGGTGATGACGGTGTAGGTCATTGCATCCGCATCCGGATCGCTACCCAACAGGTTGATGGTGGTGGATGTGTCTTCCAAGACGGTGGCCGAAAGCGCGGTGGCGACCGGCACATCATCGACCGGGAGGATGGAGAAGGTAATGACCGCGGGTTGAGAGATCAGGGTGGAATCGCTTACGGTGAAGGTGAAGCTGTCGGTGCCATTAAAATTTCCCGCCGGCGTGTAGGTAAGCTCCGGAGCCACACCGGTGAGGGTGCCGTGCGAGGTCTGGCTACGGATCTGGTAAGTGATTGCATCCCCATCAGGATCCAGGCCGGAGAGGTTGATGGAAATAGTGGCATCCTCGTTGAGCGTGAAGCTCGCGGCAACAGCCGAGGGTGCATCATTTTGCGACGTGACGCTGATCGTGACGCTGGCTGGAGCAGAAGTGGTCGCAGCATCGCTGGCAGTGTAGGTAAAACGATCGCTGCCATTGAAGTTCGGAGCCGGGGTGTAGGTGAAGTTCGGAGCGGTGCCGGTCAGTGTTCCGTTAGCTGGCGGCGTGACCACGGAGTAGGCAAGCACGGCGTCCTCGGCATCGGTAGCGGCGAGGTGGATAGGAACCGCAGTGTCTTCGTCAGTGGTGGCGGTCAGGTTTTGAGCCAATGGCAAATCATTGATCGGACGGACCACGAGGGAAATGACCGCCGGAGCGGAGGTGGT
>JBDSZP010000177.1:0-49584 GCA_039925065.1 Luteolibacter sp. | reverse complement strand
CTTGACCTCCAATTCATCGATGCGCGCCACAAGCTCATCGACATCGCTGCGTTTCTCGATCGGATCGACCGCCACCCCGGCGAGGACGATTACCGCTTCGAGGCTCTGAAAAACGCCCTGCCCATTCTGCTCGCCAACCGCCCCGACCGCGCCCGCGCCATCCTCGAGTCATTCTCAGACCACACCACCCAACTTTCCCCCTTCGCCCTCTTCCAAAGTGCATACGGTGCGGCTCTTCCTGAGCCTCCGGCGCTGCCCTTCATGAAAAAGGAATTGGAGTCGAAAATTGATGATTGAGAGGCTCCCTTCTGAACTCTTTCTCTCAACACTCAACCATCTACTCTCAACTTTTTTCCTGAATGAAATACATCGAGCCACACGGCCACATGGTCAGCCGGACGACGGACGACTACGAAAAACTCGCGCTCTCCGGCTGCGAGGCCATTTGTGAACCAGCCTTCTGGGCGGGCTTTGATCGCTCATCAGCGGAGGGTTTTTACGACTACTTCCGGCAGCTCACCGAATACGAGCCAAAGCGTGCCGCGAAGTATGGTATCAAGCATTACAGTTGGCTTTGCATTAATCCGAAAGAAGCCGATGACCCCGGGTTCGCCCGCGAGGTGATGGATCTCATCCCGCAATTTATCGACCGGCCCGGCGTGCTCGGCATTGGAGAAATCGGACTGAACAAGAACACGCGGAACGAACTGAAGATTTTCGAGGAGCATGTGCAGATCGCCGTCGATCGCGGCCTGCCGATCCTCATCCACACGCCACACCTCGAGGACAAATTGAAAGGTACGCGGCTGATTCTCGATTCGCTGGCTTCGTTTTCAAAACTGGATCGCGGCAAGATCATCATCGACCACGTCGAGGAGCATACGATTTCCCACGTGCTGGACGCCGGCTACTGGGCGGGCATGACACTCTATCCGGAAAGCAAGTGCTCGCCGAACCGGGCAATCGACATGCTGGAAATTTACGGAACCGAGCGCCTCTGGATGAACTCCGCGTGCGATTGGGGCCACTCCGATCCACTCGCCGTGCCGAGATGCGCGCTGGAAATGAAACGCCGCCAACACACGGCGGAGCAGATCGAGCAGATCATCTATCACAATCCGCGTCGTTTCCTCAGCCAATCGCCGAAGTTTCTGGGTTGATCCGCTAACCGCGGTGGCGCAAAGGGACCTCCCGAAGTTTTTACCTTGGCTTGCCGAAATGGCAGCAGGTAGTTTCCGCTCGTGATCCTTCCTGATTCCCCCGGCCCGCAGTCGTTGAAATACGTCATGCTCGGCGATGACGCGTCCAGCACCGAGGAGAAACTATCGAAATACAAAGGCACGGTGAATTGGGAGTATCTGCGGCCGCACTATGAACGTGGTGCGTTGTTTTTCGTCGATCCAGGTTTGAAACTGGAAGAGGTGGGAGCGGTATTTTCAGCGAACGACCGCGCCCAAGTGGAAGCATGGCTGAAGGCGGGTGATCTCGTGAAAATCAGCGATCTCCACGCCGCTCAATGGCAGGCCCCGGCGGACGTGACTTTCGAGGCGCTGGTTGTTTCTCCTTTCGTGCTTTGTCGGCCGGTGACGGTGTAAGTCCGGAGCCAGGAATAGAAACCACGAAAGACACTAAAAGACACGAAGGGTCATCGGCTTTTCGCGCATCTTCGTGTTTTTCGTGGTTTGTATTTCCTACCTCATGATGACATTTCCCATGAATGGACAATTTTCGCTTTGCGAGTAGCCTCCCGGAACGGCGACCATGTGGATTATTTTCAAGCTTATCATTTTCGGCATCCCACTGCTTTCGGTGGCTTGGTGGATCTGGGCGAACCGGCGGCTGAAAGGCCTGAATGTCCCGCGCGGCTGGCGGTGGTTGCTGGGGTTGACGGTCCTGACATTGCTGGCGGGATTTTCATGGATATTGCTGGCCCGCGAATCTTCGGTTTCGGTGCCCATTCCTCCGGCGCTTTATGCGTTGGTTCTGTTGTGGGGCATGATTTTCCTGCCGATGCTGGCTTTGCCGATGATGACGGGCTGGGCCTTTTGGTCCATTGCCAGCAATCTTCGGAAACTCCGGCACCAACGTCCCGCCGAGCTTCCGCCCTCCGATCACCCACCCGCATCAAAAACCATGACCCGCCGCCAGTTGCTCGGCTCGGCGGCGGTTGTCCTTCCCGTGTTCGCCACGTTCGGAGCGACTGGAATCTGCCTGCCGGAAACCCAGCGCTTCCGCATCCGGAACCTGACCGTTTTTCTCAAGGACCTGCCACCCGCGCTCGATGGCATGCGCATCGCCCACGTCACGGACACCCACGTCGGCAAGTTCACCCGTGGCAAAATGCTGACCGACATCGCCGATGCCACGAACCGCCTCAAGGCCGATCTGGTCCTGCTCACCGGCGATCTGATCGACAACTCGCTCGACGACCTCCCCGCCGCACTCGGCATGGTCAAACAGATGGACCCGCGCTTCGGGCTTTTCATGATCGAGGGCAATCACGATCTGTTCGATGATCCGGTGAAATTCCTCAGCGGCGTGAACCAAAGCGGAATCCCACTCCTGCGGAATGAATCCGCCATCGCCATGGTTCGCGGTCAACGCGTCCAACTCCTCGGCACCCTGTGGGCTCACACCGATGAAGAGATCGCCCGTGATGTGGAAACCGTGGCGAAACTGCGCGATCCCGCCGCCTTCCCGATCCTGCTCGCCCACCATCCCCACGCCTTCGACGCCGCGGTGAAACATGGCCTGCCGCTCACTCTGTCCGGCCACACGCACGGCGGGCAGCTCATGATCACGTCGGGCCTCGGCGTCGGCCCGATGATGTTCCGCTATTGGTCCGGCCTTTATCAAAAAGGCGCGCATTCGCTGGTCGTCAGCAATGGAGTGGGAAATTGGTTCCCGCTGCGGACCTGCGCCCCGGCGGAAATCGTCCATCTCACGCTGCGCCGGGCGTAAAACGTTTGCGGAAATTCTGGCAAGGTGCCCGCTTGTACAAATTTCTCGACATGAGAAATTATATTTGAGACACACTGTAATCACATTGTCACAACTCCACTGTTGGAGTTTTACTTTGTAAAACCAAACCCTCCCGACCATGAATCCGACGACATTTTGCTCCGTTTCTTCCATTCGCCGCCTGGGCTTCAGCCTGATCGCTTGCCATTTCATGGCTCCGGTAGTTCTGGCGGTTCCGGTTTTTGAACCCCTGCAGGCATATCCGGGAGCAGCCATGCGTCGGGAATCGAAGCTCTTCCAAGCAACCGACGGAAGTTTGTACGGAGTTACCATCAACGGCGGCACGACCAATTACGGCACCATCTTCAAGCTGACTCCCGATCGCACCTTGACGGTTCTGGAAAACCTGAGCTTGAACACGATCTGGAATCCACGGGCCCCATTCATACAAGGCTCCGACAACTTCCTCTACGGCACCTCGGGCAATGGCGGGGCCTATAACGCGGGGACGATTTTCAAAATGACGTCGGCAGGCATCCGCACCACGGTTCATGATTTCGACGTCACGAATGGTTCGTTCCCGGTGGGATCGCTCGTGAGACTTGAGGATGGTTCCGTGTATGGAGTCACCAGCAACGGCGGTGACAACCAAAAGGGCACGGTCTTCCGGATGCAGGCGAGCGGTTCGTTCTCCACACTCCAAAGCCTGTCCACTGCCACCGGATATCGCCCCAGTGCCGGCCTAACCAAAGGCGCAGGCTCCATCCTGTATGGAACTGCCTATTCCGGCGGAGCCAACAACTATGGCACTATTTTCAAGATCGACTCGCAAAATGCGCTGAGCGTGCTGGTTAACTTCAACGGGATCAACGGCAGCTATCCTGCATCCGAACTAGTGAAAGGTACCGATGGAAATTACTACGGCACCACGGACGGAGGAGGCACCTATGGCGACGGAACCGCCTTCGTAATGACACCAGCCGGCCAACTGACGGCCCTTTACAGTTTTCGAGACGGACTCGGCCCGAAAATTTCCCAACCCGGCCTGGCACTCGGGCCGGATGGCAATTTCTACTCAGTCACCAAGGGGGGTGGGAATAGCGACGGGGTCGGAACCCTCTATCGATTGACTCCAGGAGGTGTCCTCTCCGTCATCGTGAACTTCAATTGGGCGAACGGCTCCTATCCGGATGCTCCTCTGGCGGTGGGAATTGATGGAAATCTCTACGGTGCCACATCGTCAGGCGGCACAACCAGCACCGGACAAGGCACCAAGGGTGGTCAGATATTCCGCCTCCGTTTCGGCCCGAGTGCTGTTACCAAGGAGACCAGTGTTACTCTCACCACCTCCAGCTATATCAAAGGATCGGTGAATCCCGGCCTGCTCCCCACCGATTTCTGGTTTGAATACGGCACCAGTCCGACGCTCGCTTATAGCCTTAGCTTCTCGAAGGGCAGGATCTCCGGAAATAACCACGATAACACCGTCCTGGCCCAATTGAGCGGCCTCAAGCCCGGCACGACCTATTATTATCGCATCGTGGCCAGCAACGCAGACCAACCGATTCCCCAAAAGGGTCTGATCCGCAGCTTCACCACGTTACCAGAATCCACACCTGCCTCCGATCTCTGGCGGATCCAGTATTTCGGACAGAGCGCCAGTACCGGAGACTCCGCCGAGGATGCCGACCCCGATCACGACAATCTCCCCAACCTGTTGGAACGCGCCTTCAATCTTTCCCCGCTCCAATCTGACTCCGCCATCGTCGCTCCGGACAACGGCACCAGCGGCCAGCCCAATATCCGCGCCGTCGGTGATGCAGAGAACCCACGACTCAGGATCGAATACATCCGTCGCACGGCATCGTCGAATTCAGGGCTCGTTTACACTCCGGAGAGTTGTGAAAATCCAGGAGCTCCCGACGCTTGGACATCCGTGACCGGCGTCGAAACCGTCACTCCCATTGATTCGGACTGGGAACGCGTCGTCATAGAGGAGGAGACTGGCAGCGGACAAACGAAACGTTTCGGGCGTTTGAAAATCTCCACATCTCCCTGATTTCCAGCAGGCCGTCTTGGGGGATTAGCGTCTTTCATCCCTCCCATGAGAATTGTCCCGGCGCGGGTGGCATTCGGAGTCGGACATTCGCACGGAGTGTGCTAGTTTCTGGCAGCTCCGTTTTCCATTTTCATCGCCATGCTCGCCCGCTTTCTCAAACAACACACCGGTCCCCTCACCCGCGATCTGGTGCAGGAGCCGGGGAACTTCGGCCTCGGAAAAATACCCTCGCGTCTGAAGCCCAGCTCCACCGTGACCTCGATCTGCGGGTATTGCGCCACCGGTTGCCAACTGAAGCTCCACCTCGATGAAAACGGCGAGGCCATCAATCTTTCTCCTCAAGCCGGCTACCCGGTGAACCTCGGCATGGCCTGCCCGAAAGGCTGGCAGGCGCTCGATCCGCTGGACTCGCCGGACCGCGCGACCACGCCGCTGCTGCGGGATGCGAATGGAAAGCTCGTCCCCACCGATTGGTCAACCGCACTTGATACGTTCACCACGCGATTCAAGGGCATTAAGGAAAAACACGGTCGCGATTCCGTGGCATTTCTCTCAACCGGGCAAATCCCTTTCGAGGAAATGTCCTTCCTCGGCTGCTTGTTCAAATTCGGCATGGGTTTCCTCCACTGCGATGCGAACACGCGCCAGTGCATGGCCACCTCGGTCGTCGCCTACAAGCAGGCGTTCGGCTTCGATGCCCCGCCAGCGACTTACGCGGATTTCGAGGAAAGCGACGTGATCCTGCTCGTCGGCGCGAATCTCTGCATCGCCCACCCCATCCTCTGGCAGCGCGTCATGCGGAACCAGCGGAGCCCGAAAATCATCGTCATCGATCCCCGCGCCACGGAAACCGCGCAGGCCGCCACCCAACACATCGCGCTGAAACCGAAAGGCGATCTCGCCCTGCTCTACGCCCTCGCCCATTGCATCCTCCGCGATGGCCGGATCGACGCGGATTCCATCGCCCGCACCGAAGGCATCGAGGAGTTCCGCGAGTTCGTCAAAGACTACTCACCCATGGCAGTCGCCGAAAAGACCGGCCAATCCGTGGAAACCATTGAAGAGCTCGCCCGCACCGTTTCCGAACCGGGCAAACGTGTTTCCTGGTGGTGGACCATGGGCGTGAACCAATCCTACGAAGGCGTCCGCACCGCCCAGGCCATGATCAATCTCTGCCTGATTACCGGAAACATCGGCAAGCCCGGCACAGGCCCTAACTCCATCACCGGTCAATGCAACGCGATGGGCTCGCGCCTTTTCTCCAACACCACCTCGCTCGTCGGTGGCCACGAATTCGCCTACCCGGAGCATCGGGAAAAAGTCGCCGCCGGATTGGGAATCCCTGTCGAAAACATCCCCAGCGAGTCATCGATGGCCTACGACCAGATCCTCGCCGCTGCCGAAGCCGGCACGATCAAGGGCCTGTGGATCATCGCCACCAATCCGTTTCACTCATGGGTCGATTCCGGCCGCATGGCCGTCCTCCGCGAGAAGCTGGAATTCCTCGTCGTCCAGGACATGTATCACACCACCGAGAGCGCGCAGGCTGCGGATCTCGTGCTGCCAGCCGCCGGATGGGGCGAGAAAAACGGCTGTTTCATCAACTCCGAACGCCGCATCGGCACCATCAAGGCCGTGAGAAAAGCTCCCGGCCAGGCCCTGTCGGATTTCCGAATTTTCCGCCTCATCGCGGATGCCTGGGGTTGCGGCGATCTCTTCGGGAAATGGACCGATCCCGAGGCAGTCTTCAAACTCCTGCGAGACCTGACGAAGGATCGTCCCTGCGACATCACCGGCATCGAAGATTACGAAATGCTCGATCAAATGGGCGGCATCCAATGGCCGTATCCTGCGGGGTTCACGCACCCTCAGCCCCTGATTTCCAATCTCCGCTCACGCCGCCTGTTCGAGAACGGCATTTATTACACCCCCAGCGGTAAGGCGAAAATCCTCTTCTCACCACCCGCCGAGTTGCCGGAGCCCACCGACTTCAATTACCCCTTCACCTTGTTAACAGGCAGAGGCACCAGCAGCCAATGGCATACCCAGAGCCGCACCGGCAAGTCCGACATCCTGAAGAAACTCTATCCGGCCACCCCTTACGTCGAGATCCATCCGAAAGATGCGTTGAAATACGGATTGAAAGCCGGTGGCCAGGTCACCATCCGCTCGCGCCGTGGCGAAATGGATGCCGCTGTTTATCTCGCTCCCACCGTCCAACAGGGCCAGATTTTCCTGCCGATGCATTATAAGGAAGTCAACCGACTCACTCACCGGAGCTTCGACCCCCACTCCCGCCAGCCGAATTACAAGGCATGCGCCGTGAGCATTCATAAGGTGGGGTAATGGAGGAGGCGCTGGCAGCTCGCTCCAGCCTCATCATTTGAGTCCATTGATCATCTTTGTCACCTCGTCGAACTGATGGAGGAATTGCACGATCGAAACATAGGAAAGCCAGCAAAACGCGGCGATCAGCAGTGTGATCCCGATTTTCCACATCAGGTGAAGTTTCGGGTGAAGCCAGACCGATGGCAGCGCGAACGGAGGAACGGTTAGAAAAGTCAGAACGATGAATGAAGTTTTGAAATAAAAGGGCAGCGGCTCCCCTTGTGCGGCAGGCAGCGCTGGCGGCCGCGGACGTTTTGATTCATCGAGAAACTCCCCGCAATGTTTGCATTTGATGGCTTCGTCCTGGATTTCTTCCGCGCAATAAGGGCATTTTTTCATGGGTGACTTCGAGAGTGGAAAAACGAACCGCCATGGGAGCGCAACGGACATGCACGAACAAGCTTATCCAAAAAATCAGTGTGGATGATCATCAGTGTCCACCCGCGGTTCAGTTTCCCTTTCTCGGTTAAAACGCCTCCGCAGCCGGAATCTGTCTCTTTCGTCTCAGAGCAAGGCCAACGGCTCCGGCCGCCAACAAAGCAACGCTGGACGATTCCGGCACGGCTTCGATCGAGACGTTGTCCAAAAACATCCCCGAACCTTCATTCGGGATGAGGGATGCGAAGATGACCGTGCTGGAAGTGGACGTCGCCACAAAATCAAAAGAACGGCTGGTCCAAGGTAGCGTAAACGGCAGGGCGTAGGGCTCAGGAAACGTGCTGACGCTTACATCCAGAGAAAAAAACGTGGTCACGCCGCCCGCCTGGGTTTCCATCGTTTTTGGATTGCTCGAACTATTTGGAGTCACAAATCCGGAGATATCGAAACTCACCCGATAGGTGGAGCCGATGGTGGTGGGAATGACGGTCTGGAAGCTCCCCGCGTCGCCAGGATCGCCGTTCATATCGATCAAATAATTTCCGTCCGATGCATTCCACAGATTGCTGCTCACCCAATCGATATTCACGGTATTGACGGTCCATCCGGTGATGGCGATGGATCCTGCCTGATAAGTTTCAAACGTGGCGATCGTGTGTCCGGGATTTTCGAAACTCCCGCTTCCGACACCGTAGATGCTGTCGATGATGTTCGCCGCGAATGCGGAAGGCCCCCACAGCGCGGCGGAGGCGATGATTAGAATTTTCGGGGACATGTTGGTGGGGGGGAGGGTGCCAAACGAAAGCGGGCCATGGATCGGTTCTTCCAGGGGGAACACGGCCGAGGAGGGGAAAGCGGGGGCTACCGAACTACCATACTTTTAACAGAGCTAAACTGTCGTAAGAAGATTGAAATATCACGCGATCATGTAATCAAGCCGGGCCCTGAGCGCCCGGTAATCAAGGACAAGGAGGGTGGAATCTGTCCGCCTATGCCCATGAAAAGACAATGAAGTGAGGAAACCGCCACTCATTGGCATCTCATTGGCATCTCATGGGCATCGGCGATCAGACATCGCCGCTCCTCGGGTTCCTTCACGAATCCACTTTTTACTTGCGAGTGACGCCCGAACCCCCACCCTTAGCGCGAATGAATCTCAATAAGCCAGATGTCCGTCCGATCGCCTTAGGAATGTTGATCGGTGTTTCCGCCATTTCATCCAGCCATGCAGGAGTTCAATCCGGTGCTTCCGTCCCGACTTCACCCGCCTCGGAAGATACGCGTTACGGTCTCTTCAACTTGTTGGATCATCGCAGCGGTTACGGCGAGGGCGTCTTCCCGGAACCTTTCCTCAACGATGATTCGGACTTGGAAGTGAACGAGATCCGCGTGGACCACCTCCACACCGGAATTCATTCCGACCGTACCGACGAATTGAAACTCGAGTATGAAAAGGGCTTCGGCGTGATGACTGTTGAAGCAGCCGTGTTTTACAACTGGGAGAAAGCGGGCGGCGCATCCGACAGTGGTTTCGGCAGCGTGGAACTCGCCGCACGGGCACCGTTTTACCAATATGTTTCCGCAGATCGCGTGATCGACACGACCTTCGGCGCGGGCCTCGAAGTCGCGATCCCGACGGATACCGACTTCAGCCAAAGCACGGAATGGGTGCCCAAAGTTTTCAACGACACCCGTCTGGGCGACCATTTCACCGTGCAAACCATCGTCGGTTACTCCGCGCTCTACGGCGGCGATGAAGACGGCATCCACGCGCTGGAATACGGCACGACCCTTGGCTACTCAATCGACCGCAAGGATTTTGCCATTCCCGGCGTCCAGCGGTTGGTTCCGATTTTCGAGGTCGCGGCTGAAACAGCATTGAACAAGGACGATTCCGGCGATACAGCTGTCATCGGCAATGGTGGCTTCCGGGTAAACCTGAATACCATCGGCGCGGTCCAACCACGGTTGGGAATGGGATATGTTTTCCCTCTCAACAGCACCGCTCGTGAAGAAATGCACTGGGGAGTGGTCACCAGTCTCGTCTTTGAATTCTGAAATCTTATGAACGACAATCAGCCCGCTGAAAACTGCATGAGCCGCAAGCGGTTCCTGTTCCTGACGGCGACCACCCTCGCCGCAGCGGGCTGTGAATCGCTCGGCCCGGCCAGCACCGCCGCCGGTTCGAAGCCCACGCGGGTGATCGACGCCGGACCGGAGACCGCCTATTCTGCGGATGGCGTGTATGAAAACTTCAGGGCCCAGGGGTTTTTCCTGATCCGCAGCCAGGGGAAATTGACCGCCATTTCCTCCTACTGCACGCACCGGCATTGCAAACTGGACGCCGAGCCGGACCATTCCTTTTCCTGTCCCTGCCACGATTCGACCTTCGATCCTCACGGCAAAGTGACGGAAGGCCCGGCAACGCGGGATTTGCCAGGATGTCCTTTGATGGTGGATAGCAGACGCCACGTCATGGTCACGATCGTCTGATCGTGTTCCCGGCCAAAGATGATTTTCAAAATCGTAGTCCTTGCCTGAACAAATCGGGCACGGCATCGTCCCGGGCGTAATGCGATTTGTGGTGCTTGGCAGCGGGAGTGGTGGAAATGCGGCGGTCGTCGAATGCGGCGGCCTGCGATTGATGATCGATGCCGGATTGAGCGCGAAACAACTCACCGTGCGACTTCAGCACGTGGGCATCGATCCGGCCACACTCAACGGCGTTTTACTGACCCACGAACACGGCGATCACGTCCGCGGGCTCAGGGTTTTCCTCAAGCAGAATCCCCTGCCCGTTTACACGACGGCCGCCACCGCGCGGGTGGTTCGTGAAAATGGAATCGAAGGCGGGCAGTGGAAAATTTTCGAAGCTGGCCAAGCATTCACGCTCGGCGGAGTAGACGTGGAAACCTTCGCGATCCAACACGACGCGGTGGACCCGGTGGGATTCGTCGTCGGCGATGGGACGCAGCGGCTGGGATTTCTTTCCGACGCCGGATTCGTGACACGCAGCATGACCGAGCGGCTGCGCGGCCTGCATGGAATTTTCGTCGAGGCAAACTACGACGAGGACCTGCTCGAAGCGGACACCAAACGGCCATGGTCGATCAAACAACGGATCAGCTCGCGGCACGGACACTTGTCGAACCATCAGGTCACCGAGCTCATCCGGGACATCGCCCACCCCGCGCTGGGGCGCATCGTCCTCGGCCACCTGAGCTCGGACTGCAACACACCTGAAATCATTTTAGCCCGTCTGCGCAGTTGCCTGAGTGAGGCCGGCCACAGCCATGTCGATCTCCACTGCGCCTGCCAGCACGAGCCATCGGGATGGTTCAGCTTGTAAGGAAAAAATCATTTTATCCCGCCACCCGTGCGAATCGTCAGCGAGCGCACATTCAATGCCGCCCCAGAGGACGCCCCCAGCCGGATCTCATCGAACTCCAGTCCGGCGGCAAGTTTTCCTCGGCAAAACTCCGCGCCGAGCGGGATGCCGCCTTCGTGCAAGGTCACATCTCCGGTTTTCTTGTGATAACAGAGCGTCACCGTTCGCGGCCCCAATACCGGAGCTGTCGGCATGATCACGGGGATCCTCTGTTTCACATCGAGCGACCAGGTGCGCCCGGCTCCAAAGGCGTCACCGAAGAAAAGAACTTCAGCTCCCTTGCTGAAAAAGCTCATCCCGGCCCAGCCATCCGTGTGGAATTCTCCGGCCGCGGGGCGACCGACCTCGAGCGTTGCCAGCAAAACGGATTTTCCATCGGCGGGTTCCGGCTTGGGCAACCACATCAGAGCCGAATAATTTTCACCATCCATTCCGCCCTCCGAGATCGCGGGATTTCCATACTGTATCCGCCAATTCGCTTTGACGAATGGTCCGCCGACAACGGTTTCGAACGAGGAAAGTTCCTTCAGAAACCGCTTCCCATCCGCCGAAAAACGCTCGATCTGCCCTGCGTCCGATACCCGCGCCGCTTCGCCAGCAGACAGAACTTCCCCCGGTTCCCTGCCTTTGGGTAACATTCTGACTTTGCCTTCCATCACATGCAACTCGCTGGATTTGCCCGGAGACGCATCAATTCCAAAATCCATTCCCAGATCCACCGCGGTCAATGACGGCGCGGTGACTTTCAGCCCGCCCCCGGGATTCACGACATGGAACCGACCCCGCCCCTCGGCCAAATCCATGGTTTTTCCGGAAACAACGGTCAAGGTGGAGGGGCCTTCGATGAGTGCGGTTGCGGAATTGCCCAGCACGATATTTACCTGCCCCTGTTGGAGATGCAGCTTGGCCCCTGGCATCATGCTGACGAAATTTTCGCCCGTCTTGGAAACACCTTCGACGTTCCAAACCGCATCGGCGGAAAATGCCGTCTTCGCCACCGGTTGCGAGGCCTGGGTCTGCCCGATGGATTTCTTGGAAACCATCAGCAGAGCGACAACCGCAGCGGCGGCCAAACCGATTAGGATCAGGGGAAACACGCGGACGGATTTCACCGAAGTTCCCCCCGTCCATTTCTGACCTTCGAATTCCTCGCAGAGTGAATGATTCAGCAGGGCATACTCTGCGTAAAGTTTCGCCAATTCCGGCTCCCCTCGCATGCGTTGTTGAAACGCGGCAAAGGCGCTTTGGGAGATCGATCCATCCAGAATCTGCTGGATCAAATGATGGTCGCTGCGTTTCATCCCGGATTCTCTGATGCTTTGTGAATCTGACGCTCGATGCAGCGTTTCAATACCGCGCGAAGATTGAAAAGAATGGCCTTGAGAGTTCCTGAACTACGGTGGGTCGAGGTTGCATATTCCTGAAGTGAGGAAGCGGTGGCGTAGCGATGATGAAGCAGCTCGCGATCCTGCGGGCGCAAGCGTTGCAGGCAGCAGCGCAAGGCAAGATGGCGCTCTTCAAGTTCGTCGGGGGCCACCTCGAACTCCGGCGACATGCGTTCGATCAGATCGTCATCAAAAACCAACCAGCCTTGAGAAATCAAACGGCGGCGGTGGTTGAGCATGTGGTATCGGATCGTTTGAAATGCCCATGCCTTGAAATTCGTTCCCAGCTCGAACGATTCCCGCTTCTGCCAGAGTGTGATATTCACCTCCTGCAACAAATCCCGCGCACCCGAATTTCCCGGCGCAAGTGATCGGATATACGCGAGCATCGATGTTTGGTGATTGGTCAGTTCCCGGACGAATTCTTCCGAACCCGGACCGTCATGTGGGTTTTCACTCATGCTTTCCTACCATCCAGAAATGTCGGGATGACGGCAAGCGGTTTAAAGCGTTAGGAAAACAACCGATGAAATCAGGAGGAACACGACTTGCTGGCACAGCCGGTGCCGCAGCGTTGGTTCCACGGCATTTTGGCGAGAATCATCGCCATACCGCACCAGTCGGTGATTCCAGCGAAGGTAAGTCCCGCGCCCACAAACGCGCTGATGCCGTAAAATCCGGGATGCACCCAAGTGCCGAGCACGACCCCAACAAGAACCAGTAAACCGGCGGCGATACGGACCTGGCGCTCGAGAGAAATCGCTTTCCGACCGCGATTCACCGGCAGTCCGGCGGCATCCCAAGCCGTGACGCCCCCTTCGAGGACGAGCAGCTTGTCAGAACCTGCGGCCGCAAGTTTCTGGCAAGCTTGTTCCGCACGTTTCCCGCTGCCGCAGATGAGCACACATTGTTCGAACTGCTCGGCTGCGGCCTTCACAGCCTCGGGATCGAGACGATCGAGCGGCATCAACCTCGAGCCGCCGATGTGGATTTCCCCATATTCCGCAGGAGTGCGGACGTCGAAAAGAGCGATGCGTTTGCCGGATCGGAGATCGACGTCGAGTTGTTTGGCCTGGATGTTCATGAGCTTGCGTGAATTTTAGTTCACCTTATAACCACATGGTTATGCCGCAAGGGGTATTTTTCCCGATGGAAATTTCGATATTCCAGCCGAGATCACCTGAAAGGTTAATCCTTGAACACCGGAAATCCTGCCGCAGGCCGGAGTTTCTCGGGCGGCTCGATGGCGAACGAAGCCGTGTCACCAATCTGGTAGGACCCGTAGGCGATGGGAATCACGGTGAGCAACAACGCCGGTTCATCCTCGTGAATCACCTTCGCCACATGGACGACGGCGGCGCAGTTCGGGCTCTTTTTGACTCCGAGGATGTCTCCCGGTTTGAAATATTCCGCTGCGGCGGACACATCCGTCGGGAAGAGATATTCAACGAAAACAGGATAAGGCGCGGCTTTGGTGAAATCGTCCGGCTTTACCAAAGCTTGGGCGCGAATGACCGCACCAGGATTGAAGAAATCCGTCTTACCGAGTTTTTTGACATCGGTGATCTGATAGTCGCCCTCGATGTAGGTCAACAGCAGCGGGCGGTCAAAATTGGTGAGGTAATTCCTCATCAGCAGCGAATTCACACGCACCAACTGCTCCGGAGTGGTGCCGAAGTATTTTTTGTAAAGCTCCTTGGGCGCGAGGGCGTTTCCATTAGGAACATCGAGCACCGTGTAGCGCTTGAGCTTCGGAAGGCGTCCGAGTTTTCCCAGAATTTCGTAGTTTCTCGGGATTTCCGGGTTCCCGAACACATGCAGGCAGACGAACCAACTAACGATGGCGAAGCTCAGCGCGAGGGCATTTGCCAAAAGCCACCAGAAATAGGCAGGTCGGCTCGGTGGTGGTTCTTCAATAGTGCGAGGCACGGCAAATTCAGTTTTCAGGTGTGCCGCAAGCTTCGCCATCCGCCACCGCATGCGCGCCGGGTGGCTCATCGGATGTTTCAAACGACGTGCCGCAGCCACAGGAACGGACGGCGACGGGATTGTGGATCTTGAATCCCGCGTCTGTCAGATCGTCCGAGAAATCGATCTCGCATCCCTTCAGTTTTTCCACGCTGTCCGCAGCGACGATGACCCGCGCTTTTCCGGAATCGATGATGATGTCCTCAGCCTCGGGATCGGCCACTTGCATTTCGTATTGCCAGCCTGCGCAACCGCCACGGCGAACGGCGAGCCGCAGGCCGGACTCGGGCGATTTTGCCCGGCTGGCGAGGAGTTTTCCAAGTTCCTCAATGGCTTTGGGAGTAAGAGTGATCATGTTTGATAGGGAAACATAGGTGCATGTCCAACGATTTGGAAACTGGAAATCTGCGGACGCGCCATGATGATGGCAACTCGCGAGAATGAAAATCGGGAATATTTTTCTTTTCTAAATTTTCCCCGCAGCCGAGAAACGAATATCGTTCAAGCGTCAAATCAAAAGAAAGGTCTTGACGCATATGGCCATCGCCTTTTCATTCCGCCCCGCCTGCAATTTTTCGCTGTGCCCCTAGGCTAGTTGAATTGTATCCAGTTTTCTGACTCAAGCGCATTTACTCCATGTCTTCTCCCAAACCTTCGCCAAAGAAACCCGCTGTAAAATCCAAGGCAGAAGCGGAAAACACCGCTGCTTCCGCGAAGGTTTCCAAGCCCGAGGTGAAACTTCCCGCCGCCAAGGACGACAAGGCGAAGAAACTGGTGGTCAATGTCCCCACCAAGCCAGTCGTCAAACTCCCCGCCAAACCTGAAGTGAAGGCTGCGGCGAAACCGGTTGTCTCTGTGAAGCCCCCCGTCAAAGCGCCTGAGCCCAAAGCGAAAATTTCAGAAAAGAGCACTGCCGCCCCAGTAAAAAAGTCTGAGACCAAGACTTCCGGCGAAACCAAAGCCACCACGAAAGCGGCCGACTCCAACAAGCGCCGGATCGACACTCCTGAAATCCAGGAGAAAATCCGCGAACTGATCAAACTCGCCAAGGAACAGGATTACCTGACCTACGACGACATCAACGAAATTCTCCCTAACGACCTTGTCGATCCCGATGACGTCGAGGCCATCATGGAGCGGCTCCGCAACATGGAGTTCGACATCATCGATGCCTCCGAAGTCGACCGCTACAAGGACAAGAAGCGCGACGAAGGCGATGGCGACGAGGAAGACGTCAAGGCCGACCAGAAGCTCGACATCCTCGACGACCCCGTCCGGATGTATCTCAAGCAAATGGGCCAGGTCCCGCTGCTCACCCGCGAGCAGGAAGTCGAAATTTCCAAGCGCATCGAAGACGCGGAAATCGAAGTTGCCCGCCACCTCCACCTGTTCGGTTTCGTCACCGATTCCTATCTGGAACTTGCCGACAAGCTGAACAAGGGTAAGGAGCGCTTCGACCGGGTCATCCTCGACAAGAAAATCGAGTCCCGCGAGCGCTACATGAAGGGCCTGCCGAAACTCTGTGACCAGCTCAAGCAGCTCCATCACGAAAACGACGACCTTTTCCGCCAGCTCTCCGTGAAGAACCCTCGCAGCAAGAAAAAGCTGGAAGAGGAATTCAACAAAAACATCCAAACGCTCAACCGTGTTTTCACCCGCTTCTACTACAAACAGAAAGTCGTCGAAGACTTCTGCGAGCAAGTGGACGAATACATGCAGAAGTTCTGGAAATACGGCCGCAAACTCCAGACGGATCCCGAGGACAAGGAATTCGTCACCAAAATGCGCGAAATCCAACAGCGCTCATGGCACACCCAGGAAACCTTCGAGGAAGCCAACAAGCAACTCCGCCACTGGCTGAAGGAAGCGCTCCGCGCAAAGACCGAAATGGTCGAGGCCAACCTCCGTCTCGTCATTTCCATCGCCAAGAAATACACCAACCGCGGACTCTCCTTCCTCGACCTGATCCAGGAAGGCAACATGGGCCTGATGAAAGCGGTCGAAAAATTCGAATACCGCCGCGGCTACAAGTTCTCCACCTACGCCACCTGGTGGATTCGCCAGGCGATCACCCGCTCCATCGCGGACCAGGCCCGGACCATCCGGATCCCGGTGCACATGATCGAGACCATCAACAAGCTGATGCGCGTGCAGAAGCAGTTGGTTCAAGAGTATGGCCGCGAACCGTCGCCGGAAGAAATCGCCGAGGAAATCCACCTTCCCGTCGAGCGCGTCCGCGCCGTGTTGAAAATGGCCCAACAGCCGATTTCGCTGCAAGCGCCGGTCGGTGATTCGGACGACACGTCCTTTGGTGACTTCATCGAAGACAAAGCCGCCGACAATCCGATGGAAGAAGCCGGTTTCTCGATGCTCAAGGACAAGATCAAGGACGTTCTCGACACGCTCACCGAGCGCGAGCGCGAAGTTCTCGAACAACGCTTCGGACTCAAGGACGGCTACAGCCGCACGCTTGAGGAAGTCGGCCGCCAGTTCCAAGTCACCCGCGAACGGATTCGTCAGATCGAAGCCAAGGCCCTGCGGAAAATGCGTCACCCGACGCGGATCCGCAAACTCGAAGGATTCATCGAGCTTCCAGGAGCCTAACGGAGTATTTCCGCACAGCCCTCTGTGCGGCCCTTCAATTTTCGCCAGCTCATGGAGACTCCCGAAGAATTCACGAAAATCGAGTCGATCTTCGTCCGGCACCGCAACGCACTCTTGTTGCGGGGTCAGTTCACGCCGATTTACACGGATTACTATCTGCATCTCATGCAGCACGGCATCCGTCCGCCGGCGGAACTGGACCAGATGCTCAAGGACACGCTCGCAATGCTGACGCTCCATCTTGTGGCGCGGCCATGGGCGGAAAGCATCGCATGGACGGCGAATCTCCGTGCCCCGCGGATCAATCTCTTCGTCACCGGCAGTTCGTTCGAGCAAGCCGTCACCGGACGGATTTTCACCGAAGACGTGCGTGAGCCTGACCGGAATTATTTCTATTCTCAGACGACCGCCGTGGAAGGCGCGAAGCCCTCGCTCTCCACTCTGGAAATCGTCGGCAAGGATCCCATCGCCTGGATCTCCCAGTTCTACGATCAATCCGAGCAACGTCCCGCACGGGCATTCCGGTTGGATGATGAGAATTTCGTGCTCATCGCCGCCCAACCGGATTGCGATCTCGCATGGCTGGAATCGCTCGACGAAGCCGCCGTCGCCAAAATTTCAGAAACCGAGGAAACCACCCTGCTCGAATCCCGACAGTTCCGTTTCCACTGTGGGTGCACGCTTGATAAAATTCTCCCCATCCTCGGCGGTTGGAAAAACAAGCCCGATGAACTTTTCGAAGGCGCGGAGTTCATCAACATCCAGTGCCCCCGCTGCGCCGCGAAATATCGCGTCACCCGTGACATGATTTGATCGGGTTGCCACGTTCCGATCGTCCTGTTACCCTCGCCCCATGACCGCAGTCCAGCAGCCGGATTTCATCGCCATTGACGATTACCTCGCGGGCGAGGAAGGCAGCGACACAAAACATGAATACCTTGGCGGCACGGTGCATGCGATGGCTGGGGCGACGAACCAGCATAACGCAATCGCTACCAGCACCCCCCTCTCGCTAGGTTCCCAGCTTCGCGGAAAATCCTGCCAGCCATTCAACAGCGACACGAAAGTCCGTATCGAATTTCCCGATCACACGCGCTTTTACTATCCGGATGCGATGGTCGTGTTCCGGGCAAACCCCGCTGCCGATCATTTCCAGGACCATCCCGTCGTCATCGTGGAAGTTCTCAGCGATTCCACCCGTCGCACCGACCTTGGCGAAAAACGCGACGCTTACCTCACGATTTCAACACTCAAGGTCCTCTTGCTTGTTGAACCCGGTTTCCCGACCGTCACCGTGTATCGACGCAAGCCGGAGGGGGGATTCGCGGCAGAACAATATTCCGGACCCGATAGCTCCATTCCGCTTCCGGAAATCGATTCCAGCCTGTCCCTAGCCGATCTTTATGAGCGCGTGGAGCTGAACGCCTGAGTTCCAACGTTTCATGCAGCGCTTTCACCACTCGCAGTTCGCGGATTTCGCCCGTTTAACAGAACTCAAACGATCCACCGGACAACGGATTTCCGTCTGCATCCCCACGCTCAACGAGGCGGAAACGATCGGCGAAATTGTTTCGACCATCCGCAGCACGCTGATGGAAAATGCCGGGCTGGTGGATGAAATCCTCGTCATTGACTCCAGTTCCAATGACGACACCCGCGCCATCGCCGAAGCGGCCGGAGCGAAAGTCCACCTCTCCTCGGAAATCGCCGCCGCTCATGGCACCCATCTGGGCAAGGGCGAGAACCTTTGGAAAGCACTGCACGTCGCAACAGGCGACATCATCTGTTATATCGACGGAGATATCTCGAACTTCCATCCGGGTTTCGTCACCGGCCTGATCGGGCCACTCCTCACCGATCCGGAAATCGACTACGTGAAAGCTTTTTATGAACGGCCCCTCGACCGTGGGGAAAGTACCCTCGCCAGCAGCGGCGGGCGGGTTTCCGAGATCCTGATCCGTCCACTTCTTTCGCTTTTCTATCCGGAGCTCTCCTGCATCCTGCAACCCCTCGCCGGAGAATACGCGGCCCGACGCTCTATTTTGGAAGCACTCCCATTTCCAACGGGTTACGGGGTGGAAATTGCTCATCTCATCGATCTCGCCAGCACAGGAAAACTGGGGAACATCGCCCAGACCGACCTCGTCAAACGCATTCATCGGAACCGCGACGACGATGAACTCGGCCACATGGCGTTTGCAATTCTCCGAGTGGTCCTCCGGCGCTTGGAGCGCGATGGGAAACTCACCCTCGTATCTCCCCTGCCCGATCTCTATCAATCATGGCTGATCGATGGAGAAAACATCCATCCGGTCTCCCGCACCATACCGGAGCCGGAGCGCCAGCCGATGAACAGGCTCATTTAAGCCGTAGCCCGGACATTCCTGTCTGGGCATCTTTGCGAGGCTCTTTCAAACGGCGGTCTCCCGGCGCTTACTTTCAAATTTGTAAAAGCGTGGCGTGACCAAGGCGTATGGTTGGCTTGTGGGGTTCACGTTCTTTTAAACAAGTGAAGATTAGGATCCTTCTCCTTTGGATCAAAACTTTTAGATTCTTCAGGAAACTCCAATTCGAACCTTTTATTTTTCATTCCTGTGTAAATCCAATAATTATAGGATTTCGATCCTTTGCAAGTATCCACTTGAGAGATGGAACCCTGGTGTGCCCCTCGCCGCGCCTGCTCTCCTGGATGCCGCCGGAGGTATTCCGGCGGCATCTGGGGAAATCGAAGCCACTACTCAACGGCCCATCCAGCCGCCGTCGACGACGAGGATCTCGCCGTGGACGTAGCGGGACGCTTCGCTGGCGAGGAAGATGATCGGGCCTTTGAAATCCTCGGGATCGCCCCAGCGGCCGGCGGGGATGCGGGCGAGGATTTGAGTGCTGCGGACGGGATCTTCGCGCAGGGCCTCGGTGTTATCGGTCGAAATATAGCCGGGAGCGATGGCGTTGACGTTCACGCCTTTTCCAGCCCATTCGTTGGCGAGGGCTTTGGTGAGCTGGCCGATGCCGCCTTTCGATGCGGCGTAGCCGGGGACGGTGACGCCACCTTGGAAGGTGAGCAACGAGGCGGTGAAGATGATTTTTCCGCTGCCGCGCTCGATCATTTTCGCGCCGATGTCGCGGCTGAGAAGGAACTGGGCGTTGAGGTTCACGTCGATGACCTCGAACCAGAAGTCGTCCGAATGTTCGGCGGCGGGCTGGCGTTTGATGGTGCCGGCGTTGTTGACGAGGATGTCGGGGACGCCTTGCTCGGCGATGACTTGGGCGGCAAAGGCTTTGACGGCGGCGCGGTCCGAGAAATCGCACTGATAGGCGGTGAATTTACGGCCGAGGGCGGTGACGGCTTTTTCAATGGCGCTGCCGGTGAGTTCGAGGCTGGCGCTGACGCCGATGATGTCGGCTCCGGCTTCGGCGAGGCCCTAGGCCATGGCGAAACCAATGCCACGCTTGCAGCCGGTGACGATAGCGGTTTTTCCGGTGAGGTCGAAGGAGGTCATGGAAGAGGTTGAGAGTTGGGAGTTGATGGTTGATGGTTGATAGCGAAGAGGAAGAGGATCTATGAAAGATGAGGATGAACCATGATTGATGAGAAGAAGAGCGTGAGATTCGCTCCTCTTTCTATCAACCATCCACTCTCAACCATCAACTAATCTGCTCACCGAAGGTCAGCGATTTCGACGCGGTCCATGTCGGTGAAGGCTTGGTTTTCACCACCCATGGCCCAGCAGAAACGATAGCTGGCGGTGCCGCAGCCGGAGTGGATCGACCATGGCGGGGAGAGGACGACCTGGCGATCGGCGACCCAGAGCGGGCGGGTTTGCTGGGGTTGGCCCATCATGTGGAGGACGCGGTGGGCGGCTGGGACGTCGAAGTAGCAATAGACCTCGCTACGGCGATCATGGGTGTGGCAAGGCATGGTGTTCCAGACGCTGCCGGGCTTGAATTCGGTGAAGCCGAGGACGAGTTGGCAGCTCTTGATGCCGTTTTCATGGATGTATTGGAAGATGGTGCGCTCGTTGCACTCTTCCTTGGAGCCGAGTTCCACGCAATTCGCATCGGCGCGGGTGGCCTTGGCGGTTGGGTAGGTGGCGTGGGCGGGATAGCTGACGAGGTAGAAAACGGCGGGATCGGCACCAGTGGCGCTGGCGAAGGAGATTTCCTTGCTGCCGCGACCGATGTAGAGGCAGTCGTGGGCACCCATTTCGTAGGCGGTGCCATCGACGGTGACGGTGCCAGCGCTGCCGAAATTGAGGATGCCGAGTTCGCGGCGTTGGCAGAAGAAATCGGCCTTCAGCGCGTCGTCATTGCCCAGTTCGAGAGGCCCATCGGTCGGGATGACGCTGCCGACAACGGCGCGGTCGAGATCGGTGTAAACGAGATTGACCTCACCGGAGGCGAAAAGTTCGTCGAGCAAGAAAGAGGCGCGGAGTTCTTCCGTATCAAGGACGGCGGTTTCGCGGGGTGATGGCATCAGTCGTGTTTCCATAATTTATGTAGTATTTGAGACGATAAAACATTCCGCAAAGCCGAGGAGAATCCCCCTTTAAGGCTACCGATTTTCCTTTAATCGGGCGGACGGCTATTCTTCATTCGACCTGTTCCGTGGCAATCCGAATCTCGATTTCCATGGAACACACTTTCCCAAGATTTTCATGCATTCCACAATCCAATCCCGACACCCTTCCATTTTCGGACGCTTCATCTTGTTAGCGCTCGCAACGGTGGGCCCGCTCGCCGCCGCCGATCCGAAACCGGACGAAATCCTGCGCGACATGAAACGTGTGGCCGATTGGCAACTTGCGAACCCCTCGAAGCATGCGCTTTATGATTGGACGCAGGCGCCGTTCTTCATGGGGCTCGCCAATCTGCATCAGGTGTCCGGGGAGGAGCACTATCAGGAAGCGCTGGATGAATTCGGGAAAAAGCTCAATTATGGCCCCGGTCCGAATATTTCCAGTGCCGATGATCACGCGGTCCTGCAAGGTTGGCTGGATCTGCCGAACGTGGCGAAGGATCAGGCAAAACTCCGGCCCAGCATCGAGCTGTTTGAAAGACTGACGGCCAAGCTGGCCAAGGAAGCGCCCAAGTCGATTTCCGGTGGCTCGTTCACGTGGTGTTGGTGCGACGCGCTGTTCATGTCGCCCGGAGTGTGGTCGCACCTCTCCGCGATCACTGGCGATCCGAAATATGTCCAATGGGCCGACCGCGAATGGTGGACGACGACTGATGTGCTTTATGATGCCACGCACCACCTTTTCTATCGGGACAACCGCTTCTTCACCAAACGCACGCCGAGCGGGAAAAAGATCTTCTGGGCCCGTGGAAACGGCTGGGTTTGCGGCGGTCTGACCAACGTGTTGGACTACCTTCCGGCGGATCATCCATCGCGGGAGAAATACCTCGGACTCTATCATGACATGATGTATGCGCTGCTGAAGCTCCAAAACGAAGACGGCCTGTGGCGCACGAGTTTGCTCGATACTCAGGATCCCGCCGGAGAGTCGTCTGGCTCCGCGTTTTTCATCCAGTCGATGGCGTGGGGAATCAATCGCGGGCTGCTTCCTGAAGAAACTTTCAAGCCGATCGTGATGAAGGCTTATCAAGCACTTTCGAAAAACATCCAACCGAGCGGAATGCTTGGATTTATCCAGAAAATCGGTGATTCACCCGAGGCAGGCACGACGGCGGAGTCCACCGAGGTTTACGGCTCGGGCGCCTTTTTGTTAGCTGGATCGGAACTCATCCGCATGCTCGATCCGACGAAGCGCCGCAATGATGTCGCCACGTTCAAGGGGGTGAATTTGCCGGAGAAATTTCTGCCTGCCGCGCCGCGAACGTTTGCCAGGTTCGTCCCGGAGCGTTCGGATGATTTCGCTTGGGAAAACGACGTGGTGGCTTTCCGTACCTACGGTCCCGCGCTGCGTCCGGGCGCGGAAAACAGCGGCATCGATTGCTGGTTCAAGCGTGTCCCCTACCCGATCATCGACAAGTGGTATTTGCAGGATCGTCTCAAGCTGCCTTACGGAAACGTCAACAAGCCCTATCACCAGGATCAGGGCGACGGCCTCGATATCTATCACGTCGGCAACAGCCGCGGCTGTGGCGGAATTTCCGTGGTGGTGGATGGAGAGATGCACGATTCGGATACTTTCATCGCACACCGCGTGATCAGCAGCACGCCGGAACGCACGGTTTTCGAGCTCGATTACGCCAGCGATTTGAAAGGAAAGGTCCTCCGGGAAACCAAGCGGATCACGCTCGTCATGGGTCAACATTTGTTCCAGTGCGACTCGCGTTTCACTCTCGATGGCAAGCCGGCCGCTCTCGACGTCGCCATCGGTCTGTCGCCTCAGGTCAAAGGCACGCAGCCGGTTTTCTCGCCCGCCACCGGGACGATGCAGCTTTGGGAAACGATGGAAGGACTCGGGCTCGGCACCGGCATTGTGATCGATCCGAAACGTGTGGTGAAAATGGAAAGCCATGCGAATCCCGGCAGCGAAAGTCAGGCGTTTTGCTTTGCCCGTACGGACGGGACCGGTCATATCCGATGGTTCGCGGGATTCGGTTGGGAAGGCCAGGGCGATGTCACCACCAGCGAACAATGGACAAGCTATCTCGCAAACTTCGCTGAGAAATTCGTAAAAACTCCGTATGCCGATTACACCCACGACGCATCGTTCAAAACCCACCAGCTCGATATTCCGGCAGACGTCACGAAACCCACCGCCCTCAACGACGTCCCCGGCGCGGTGATGGTCAAACCGAACGGCGGCTGGTGCTGGTTTCAGGATCCGCGGGTCATCGTCACCAAGGATGGCAACGTCGTTTTCACCACCATCTCCGGCGAATCCTATGGCGGCTACGATGCCGGAGATCTCTGCGCCACCCAATGGAATCCGGAAACTGGCAAGCTCGGCCAATTTGAACTCAGCAACAAATTCCAATCCGACGACCACGACGTCGCGGCCCTGATGGAGCGGCCTGATGGAAAAATCCTCGCGGTATATGGTAAGCACAGCACCGATCGACTCCAACGCTGGCGCATCACCAACAAGCCCGGCGATATTTCCAGTTGGGCCAAGGAAAACACCTTCGACGTCGGCGACAAATATTCCTACTCGAACGTGTTCCGCCTCTCCGCTGAAAACGGCCGCACCTACAATTTCTCCCGCAGCCGTGGCTACAACCCGAATTGCAACATTTCCGAAGACGAAGGCAGCACTTGGAAATACGGCTGGAGCTTGTTTTCATGGACCTCGGAGGATTTGAAAAACAACCCGGGATACACCGGCATCGACGGCTGCCGCCCGTATGTCCGCTACGCTTCGAACGGCACCGACACGATTCATTTCGTCACCACCGAGGATCACCCGCGCGCTTTCGACAACTCCATCTATCACGGATTCTATCGCGGCGGAAAAATCCACGATTCCACCGGCAAGGTGCTCGCGGACACCAGCGGAGGCCTCGCCCTGAAGCCGACTTCATTCACGAAAATCTTCGACGGCGGCGCGGACAAGGTTGCCTGGACGACCGATCTCGAACTCGACGCCAAGGGAAATCCCTACACCGCTTTTTCCGTCCAGATGGATGGTGCCAAGGATCGCGGCAAACAAGGAGCCGCCAAGGATGGCATGGATCATCGGTATTTTTACGCCCGCTTCGACGGCAGCCGTTGGGAAACCCACCAAATGGCCTTCGCCGGCACACGGCTCTACCCAAACGAGGATGATTACACCGGGCTCGTCGCCCTCGATCCCCAGGATCCCGACACCGCCGTCATTTCCACCAACGCGGATCCGTCCACCGGCACACCGCTCACGAGCAAGACGGATCAAAAACGCCACTGGGAACTCTTCCGTGGAAAAACCACCGATGGCGGCAAATCCTGGAGCTGGACCGCCATCACCCATGACTCAACCGCAGACAATCTCCGTCCGATCATTCCATCAAACCCGGGCGGTCCCCGCATCACTCTGTGGACGCGCGGCAGATTGAAAACCTACACGGATTTCCACCTCGATGTGTTCGCCCTCACCGAGCCGAGGTGATCGCCGATCCGGCCCAGCGTTTGGAGCCGAGAAAATCAATGGGAACTGCGGGAGAGCAAGGTTTCCCAGCCTTGACAGCTTCCTTCACTGAAAGCAGATTTCCGTCCGTTTCTTTACTTGTCGGCGTTTCTTCCATGAATTTCGGGAGTTTTCACGATGAATCAGGAGGCGAAAAAGCGCCAATTTCCTCAAACTCACCGATTTGCGCCGTGATCCGGCACACCTCACTTCAAAAATTTCCCTTAATATACCATGTCATCATCGCAGACATCTCCATTTGGTTGGCCCGCTCCACAAGGACTTTGGCATCCGTCACGCGAGAAGGACGCGTGCGGCGTTGGCTTCATCGCCCACCTCAAAGGCAAGCGCTCGCATGACATCGTTCTTAAAACGCTGACCATGAACGAGCACATGGACCATCGCGGTGCGAGCGGATCGGATCCAGCCACCGGCGACGGCGCAGGCATGCTCATCCAAATGCCGGACAAGTTCCTGCGTCGTGAAATGGCGAAAAAGGGAGTCCAACTGCCGCCGGAAGGTGATTATGGCTCCGGCTGTGTGTTTTTCTCGCCAGAAGCAGCGGTGCGAGAAGTGGCGATGCAGGTTTTCGAACACGTGATCCGTGAGCAGGGGCAGAAGTTCCTCGGCTGGCGCACGGTTCCGGTGAAAAGCTCGATTCTTGGCAAAACTTCCGGTCGCTACGAGCCAGTCATCAAGCAGGTTTTCATCGGAAAAAGTGATGACATCACCGATGCAATGACCTTCGAGCGCAAGCTTTACGTGATCCGCAAGCAGGTCGGGAACTGGATCCGCAACAACGAGGTTCCCAACCAGTTCCGCGACGTCCACGGCAACAAGAGCAATACCTTCCCCGGCGCGGATTATCATTACGTGACCGGTCTCTCCGCCCGCACGATGATTTACAAGGGCATGCTGACGCCTTGCCAGCTTTCCGAGTATTTCCCTGATTTCCTCGATCCTGATTTCGAATCGGCGCTGGCATTGATGCACACCCGTTTCTCGACAAACACTTTCCCGAGTTGGTCCCGCGCCCACCCGAACCGTTTCATCGCCCACAACGGCGAGATCAACACGGTCATGGGCAACGCGAACTTCATGAAGGCCCGTCAGGCGCTCTGCCAATCGGATCTTTTCGGCACGGAAATCGAAAACATTTTCCCAGTCATCAACGAGGATGGCTCGGACTCCGCGCGTTTCGACAACGCTCTCGAGTTCATGCACTTCGGCGGCTACGACCTTGTCCATGCCATGATGATGATGATTCCCGAACCATGGGAACGCCACACGATGATGGATGAGGAAAAGAAGGCCTTCTATGAATACCATGCCTGCATGATGGAGCCTTGGGATGGCCCGGCTTCGATCACTTTCTCAGACGGCCAACAGATCGGTGCCGTGCTTGACCGCAACGGTCTCCGCCCGAGCCGCTATTATGTCACGGATGACGACCTGGTCATCATGGCGTCGGAAGTTGGCGTCGTGCCGGACCTTGATCCGAATTCCATCATCGAAAAAGGCCGCCTGCGCCCCGGTAAGATGTTCCTCGTGGACATGAAGGAAGGCCGCATCGTTCCCGACGATGAAGTGAAAAAGCGCGTCTATGGCGCGAAGCCCTACGCCAAGTGGCTCGCTGAAAACCGCATCACACTCGCTGATCTTCCGGAGCCGAAAGGCGCGAAGACGGTCGAGGAAGACCGCATCCTCGAGCGCCAGCTCGCATTCGGCTACACCTACGAAGATCTCCGCATGCTCCTCGGACCTACGGCTTCCACAGGCGTCCAGCCGATTTCCTCGATGGGAAATGACACGCCGCTCGCCGTGCTCTCCAGCAAGCCGAAACACCTCTATCAATATTTCAAACAGATCTTCGCCCAGGTCACCAATCCGGCGCTCGACTGTATCCGCGAGGAACTCGTCACCGCGACGGAAACCTTCATCGGTTCCGAAGGCAATCTGCTGGATCCCGGCCCGAAGAGCTGCCGCATGATCCGCCTCGACAGCCCGCTTATCGATAACAAGAAGCTCGCGCAGATCCGCGAGGTGGACATCGACGGCTTCAAGGCCACCACCATCGAAGCCCTTTTCCCCGCCGATCAAGGCGGAGAAGGTCTTGAAATCGCGTTCGACAACATCTGTGCCCAAGCGGACGAAGCCATCGCCGCAGGCTACAATCTCCTGATCCTTTCCGATCGACACATCGACAAGGACAACGCCGCGTTCCCCACCCTTCTTCTGATGGGCGGACTCCACCACTATCTGGTAGGACAAGGCACGCGGACACTGGTCAGCATCATCCTCGAAACCGGCGAGGCCCGCGAGGTCCATCATTTCTCCACGCTCATCGGCTACGGCGCGGATGTGATCAATCCCTACATGGCATTCGAATCGATCTATAAAATGATCAAGGATGACATGTTGGACATCGATTTCGACAAGGCGGTTTACAACTTCATCAAGGGCTCGATCAAAGGCGTGGTGAAGACAATGGCCAAGATGGGAATCTCCACCGTCGCCTCTTACCGTGGCGCACAGATTTTCGAAACCATCGGCCTCAGCACCGAACTGGTGAACAAGTATTTCAAAGGCACTTCCAGCCGCTGCGAAGGCTCCGATATCAACAAAATCGCCGAGGAAGCGCTCATCCGTCACCGCGAGGCGTTCCCGGATCGTCACATCGATGCCGAGGAAGCCGCACTCGATGCCGGCGGTGTCTATCAATGGCGCAGCGATGGCGAGTTCCACCTTTTCAACCCGGAAACGATCCACCTTCTCCAAAAGGCGACCCGCACCGGCAGTTACGAGGTCTTCAAGCAATATGCGAAGAAGGTCAACGATCAGAGCGAGAATCTATCGACTCTTCGTGGCCTGATGAAGTTCAAGTCCAACCGCCCGTCTGTTCCGTTGGACGAAGTGGAATCCGTGGAAGCCATCACCAAGCGCTTCAAAACCGGCGCGATGTCCTACGGCTCGATCTCCCAGGAAGCCCACGAAACCCTCGCCATCGCCATGAACCGCATCGGCGGCAAGTCGAACACTGGTGAAGGTGGCGAAGATCCCGAGCGCTACGTGCCAATGGCCAACGGCGACAGCAAGCGCTCCGCCATCAAGCAGGTCGCCTCCGGCCGTTTCGGCGTGACTGGCGAATACCTCGTCAACGCCGACGAGATCCAGATCAAGATTTCCCAAGGCGCCAAGCCCGGTGAAGGCGGCGAACTTCCAGGCTCGAAAGTCTATCCGTGGATCGCCAAAGTGCGTTACTCCACGCCGGGCGTCGGCCTTGTCTCCCCTCCTCCGCACCACGACATTTACTCGATCGAGGATCTCTCGGAACTCATTCACGACCTGAAAAACGCCAACCCGCGCGCACGCATCAACGTGAAGCTGGTGGCGGAAGTCGGAGTCGGCACCATCGCCGCCGGTGTGGCAAAAGCCCACGCCGATGTCATTCTGATCGCCGGTCACGACGGTGGCACGGGTGCGTCCCCATCCTCGTCCATCTTCAACGCCGGTGCTCCATGGGAACTCGGCCTTGCGGAAACCAACCAGATCCTCCTTCTCAACGATCTCCGCAGCCGCGTGGTTCTCGAAACGGACGGCCAGCTCAAGACCGGCCGTGATGTTGCCATCGCCACCCTGCTAGGTGCCGAGGAATACGGATTCGCCACCGCGCCGCTCGTCACCGTCGGCTGCCTCATGATGCGGGTCTGTCAGAAAAACACCTGCCCGGTCGGTATCGCGACTCAGGATCCGGTCCTCCGCAAGAATTTCGAAGGCAAGCCGGAGCACGTCGTCAATTTCATGACCTTCATCGCCATGGAACTCCGCGAAATCATGGCAGAGTGTGGTTTCCGCACGATCAACGAAATGGTCGGCCGCGTGGAATGCCTCGATACCAACGAAGCCACCGAACACTGGAAAGCCAGCGGCGTGGATCTCACCAGCATCTTCCACAAGCCGGATGTCGGCGACGACGTCGGAGCCTACGCCCAGAAGCAACAGCAACACGGCCTCGAATTCGCACTCGATAACACGCACTTGCTGGATATTTGCAAACCCGCCATCGAACGCGGTGAAAAAGTCAAAGCCGAGCTGCCGATCATTAACGTCAACCGCGTCGTCGGCACGATCACCGGCAGCGAAATTTCCCGCAAGTATGGCAACAAGGGCCTGCCGGAAGACACCATCGAACTCAAGTTCATCGGAAGCGCCGGTCAATCCTTCGCAGCCTTCACGCCTCCGGGCATGAGCTTCGAACTCGAAGGCGATGCCAACGACTACGTCGGCAAAGGTCTCTCAGGTGCGAAGATCGCGATCTATCCGCCTCGCAACGCCCGCTACAAGGCGGAGGACAACATCATCGTCGGCAACGTCGCATTCTACGGTGCGACCTCCGGCGAGGCATTCATCAACGGCATCGCCGGCGAACGTTTCTGCGTTCGCAATTCCGGTGCAAAAACCATCGTTGAAGGAGTCGGCGACCACGGCTGCGAATACATGACCGGCGGTCAGGTGATCGTGCTGGGTGAAACCGGACGCAACTTCGCCGCGGGCATGTCCGGCGGCACGGCTTACGTTTATGACATCGACGGCCTCTTCGAGAAACGCCTCAACAAGGAAATGGTGAATCTCTATCGCCTCATCGAATGCAGCGATGCCGATATCACCACGGTAAAATCGACGATTGAAAAACACGTGGCCCTCACCGGTTCCGCTCGCGGCAAGTTCCTGTTGGAAAACTGGGATGCCGAGCTGCCAAAGTTCTTCAAGGTCCTCCCGCGCGACTACGAGCGCATGCTGGAGGCTTTCAAAAGAGTCGAGGAACAGGGCCTCACCGGCGACGAAGCCGCGATGGCCGCATTCGAAGAAAATCTCAAGGACTTGTCCCGCGTTGGAGGAAACTGAGGTCAGCTAACATCTTACATTCATAACATTCAGATCAAATGGGCAAGCCAACAGGATTCATGGAAGTGGAGCGGAAATCCGATTCCGAAGCACCACCAATCGAGCGCATCAAGAACTGGCGCGAGTTCAAAGTTCATCCCGATGACAAGGAGCAACGCGCCCAAGGCTCGCGCTGCATGGATTGCGGCACTCCCTTCTGCCATACCGGCCACATGGTTTCCGGAATGGCCAGCGGTTGTCCGGTCAACAACCTGATTCCCGAGTGGAACGATCTGATCTATCGCGGACGTTGGAAGGAAGCATTGCAACGCCTTCACAAGACCAACAATTTCCCTGAATTCACCGGCCGCGTCTGCCCCGCTCCTTGCGAAGGCTCCTGCGTGCTTGGCGTGATCCAGCCACCGGTCACCATCAAGAGCAACGAGTGCGCCATCATCGACCGCGGTTGGGAAGAAGGCTGGGTCACCGCCCGCATTCCGGCCAAGCGCACCGGCAAAAAAATCGCCATCGTCGGCTCCGGCCCTGCCGGTCTCGCCTGCGCGGACCAGCTGAACCAGGCCGGCCACAGTGTCACCGTTTTCGAACGCGAGGATCGCATCGGCGGCCTGCTCATGTATGGCATTCCTAACATGAAGCTCGATAAGGAACTCGTTGTCCAACGCCGGGTGAACCTCATGGCCGAGGAAGGCATCGTTTTCAAAACCGGGATTTCCATCGGCAAGGACAGCGAATGGACCACCGAGCGCCTGCAAAAAGATTTCGATTCCGTCGTGCTCTGCTGCGGTGCTACCGCCGGTCGTGATCTGCCGATCGAAAACCGCGATGCGCAGGGCGTTTACATGGCGATGGAATTCCTCACCACGAACACCCGCTATCAGCTCGACCACAAGTTCGACGGCACCAATCCCCCGCTCAACGCCACCGGCAAGGACGTCGTCGTCATCGGCGGCGGCGATACCGGCACCGACTGCGTGGGCACCAGCCTGCGTCACGGCTGTAAGAGCGTGATCCAGTTGGAAATCATGCCACAGCCTCCGATGGAGCGCGCGGCGAACAACCCATGGCCGGAGTGGCCGAAGGTTTACAAAATGGACTACGGCCAGGAAGAAGCCGCAGCCGTCCAAGGCAAGGACCCGCGCCACTATCTCGTCCAAACCAAGCGTTTCATCAAGGACGATGCAGGCAATCTCAGCGGTCTCGAAATCGTCGAAATCGAATGGGCCAAGGACGAGCAAGGCCGCTTTGTCCCGAAAGACATCGAAGGCACGCTCCGCGTCATCCCGTGCCAGCTCGCACTCCTCGCCATGGGCTTCACCGGCCCTGAGCAGGAAGTCATCGGCAAATTCGGTCTGGAAACCGACGTGCGCTCAAACGTCAAGGCCGAGCATGGGACTTTCACCACCAACATCTCCGGAGTCTTCGCTGCCGGCGATGTCCGCCGTGGCCAATCCCTCGTCGTCTGGGCCATCAACGAAGGCCGCGGAGCCGCACGCGAGTGCGACCGCTTCCTGATGGGCTCCACGAACCTGCCGTAAGCCGAACGCAATCGGGTGGAGACGAAAAGCTCCACCCTGATTGCGCCTTCAGCCGGCAACGCGTCGTCGCGTAGTTGTTCTCCCTCGCCGTCTGAAACCCATCGCTTCAGTCTGGTTGGCATTAATCCTTCCGGTTTCCGCCGAAATCGTCGTCCCCGGGTGGGAAGCATCATGACTTGGTGACAGAATCGTTATTTGGCGCGATCTCAATTTCGATCGACTTGCTCGTGGGCGTGCCGCTGTGTTCGGCTTGGCTGGTGGCGGGGACGAGGACGTTGGCTTCGGGAAAGTAGGCGGCGGCGCTGCCTTTCGGCATTTCGTAGGGAATGGCGATGAAGCCCTTGGCGGTGCGGCGTTCCTTGCCCCAGATGCTCGTGAGATCGACTAACGAACAGGGAGCGATTCCCCTTTCCCGCAGGTCGTCGGGGTTGACGAAGACAATGCGGCGGGCGTTGGAAATACCGCGATAGCGGTCGTTGAGACCGTAAATGGTGGTATTGAACTGGTCGTGGCTGCGGATGGTCTGCAAGACGAGCCGACCGGGCGCGGCCTCGAAGACGTCCATGGCAGCAAGACTGAAGCTTGCCTTGCCGGAGGGCGTTTCCCAATGGCGTTGTTTCGCAGGATTGGGTAGATAGAATCCGCCCGGTTCGTCGACCCGGTCCGTGTAGTTTTCGAAACCGGGGATGATCCGCTCAATGAGGCTGCGGATGCGGTCATAGTCCTCGGCCAGCCATCGCCAGAGAATGGGGCTGCCAGCCTTATGCACGGCTGAGGCGAGGCGGGCGACGATCTCCACTTCGGATAGGAGATGGGGCGAGGCGGGAGTGAGGACGCCGCGCGACATTTGCACGACGCCCATGGAGTTCTCGGTGGTGACGAATTTCCCATCGCCATCGCGCTCACTGCGTCCGAGGCACGGCAGAATGAGTGCGGTATGTCCGGTGACGAGGTGGCTGCGGTTCAGTTTGGTGGAGACGTGGCAGGTGAGCTCACAATTTTTCAGGGCGGCAGCGGTGAACTCCGTATCCGGTGATGCCTGGAGGAAATTTCCACCCAGGGCGAAGAAGATCCTGGCCGCGCCGGAGTGCATCGCCTGGATGGCGGCGACGGTATCGTAGCCATGCGCCCGGGGCGAGGTGATGCCGCACTCACGGTCGAGCGCGGCGAGAAATGATTCGGGCATTTTCTCGAAGATGCCCATCGTCCTGTCGCCCTGGACATTGCTGTGGCCGCGGACGGGACAGAGCCCGGCGCCGGGCCTGCCGATGGCTCCTAGCAGAAGATGGACATTGACGACTTCCCGGATGGTGGCGACCGCATTGCGATGTTGGGTGAGACCCATCGCCCAACAGGTAATGAGCTTCCGGGAGCCGCCGAGAATGGTTTCCACCAACGTTTCGATTTCCTCCCGAGGCACGCCGCTCATACGGATGATTTCGGACCATGGAGTCTTTTCCACGGTGGATTTGTAGGATTCGAAATCGAGCGTGTGTTCCCTGACAAAGGGTGAATCAATGGAAGACGGCTTTTCCAACAGGCATTTCGCGATTCCCCGGAACAAGGCCATGTCGCCGTTCACCCGCACGCGCAAGAACTGGGAAGCAAGCGGCGTGGCCTTACCACGCAGGGTGGCGACGACGTCCTGCGGATGAATGAAGCCGACGAGACCGGCCTCGCGGAGAGGATTGATGGCCACCACTTTCGCGCCGTGCTGGATGGCGGCTTCGAGGGTGCTGAGCATGCGCGGATGGTTCGTTCCGGGATTCTGGCCCACGCAGAGGATGGTGTCCGCTTCGAGGAAATCATCGAGCGTGACGGTGCCTTTGCCGACGCCGATGGCTTCCTTCATCGCATGGCCGCTGGACTCGTGACACATGTTCGAGCAATCAGGCAGATTGTTGGTGCCGAAACTGCGGGCGAACAATTGATAGAGAAAAGCAGCTTCATTGCTAGCCCTGCCCGAAGTGTAGAAAATCGCCTCGTTGGGTGACGCGAGGGATTTCAAATGCTTCGCAATCATCCGGAATGCGGCTTCCCACGAGATCGGGGCGTAATGGGTGGCTCCGTCGAGGAGGACCATGGGCTCCGTGATGCGGCCCTGGCGGTCGTGCCAGAGGTCGCTCTCGGCGGCGAGTTCGGCTACGGAATATTTCGCAAAAAAGCGGGCGTCGGCGTGCTCGCGGGTCGCCTCCGAGGCGAGGGCTTTTGCGCCATTTTCACAGAACTCCGCGATCGAGCGGCCCTGATCGGGATCCGGCCATGCGCAGCTCGGACAATCGAAACCGCCGGGCTGGTTCATCTCCAGGAGTCCGCGGGTGCCGCGAAAAGGACCGGCCTCGCGTAGGATATGTTTCAGCGAAGAAGCCACCGCAGGGATGCCTGCGGCCCATTCCTTTGGATCGGATCTGCTGATTTTCTCGTCTTCGCGCATTGAAGCTCAAGGAAGCGCGGGGATGGGGATCTTTCAAGCGGGAAAGAGATGCATCTTGGCAAATTCCCCGATTTTGTATTTCTTTTCGCACCCCACCCTAACATGCCTACACGATTTCCCACCACCATCGTTTCCATGATGGCCTGCGCTTCCATGGTTCTGCTCACCGTATCCTGCGGGTTATTCACTCCGAAACCGCCACCCAAAGCACAACCGCTGCTCTATGAATGGCGGGACGACGGCGGTCCTGGCGATGTGAGCGTGAAGGTCGATCTATCAGAACAAATCGCCACTTACGAACGCGGCGGAAGGCCAATCGGCTGGTCCTTCGTTTCCTCCGGCAAGGAAGGCCACACGACCACTCCTGGAGATTACACGATCATGGAAAAGCTCGATGTGAAGGAGTCAGACCGCTATGGCTGGATCTCCGACGCGGCCGGAAAGGTAACCAATGGGGACGCAAAACCAGACACACCCGTTCCTCCTGGTGAATTCTATCACCCGGCTCCGATGCACGACTGGATGCGCATCACGTCCTATGGCGTCGGGATGCATGCCGGTGAAATCCCTTGCCCCGGCGAGGCGGCATCCCACGGTTGCATCCGGCTACCGCGCGAATTCGCACCGATCCTTTATTCCGTCACGAAAGTCGGAACCCCGGTGAAAGTGACCCGTGGTAATGCACCGTCACGTCCGAAACCTGTTACGGCGCAACTGCGACTCTCCCAAACCGTTTCGCCACACCAGGCGTGACTTGGGAATCGTCCACCGCACAACGCTCCCAACTGCCGTTGATCGGAGTCACCTGAACCGGTTGTGTGGCGGGCTGCCAATCTGATGGAGAAAGCCCGCTGGAAAACTGCGGTGTGTAAGTGAGCCCGCTGCCGATGCGCCGAAGGTATTCAATCCGCAGGAGGCGGTGGCCCTGCCCATCCGATACAAGACTGATAGTCGGTAGTCCCACGGTGGAGTCGGCTCCTCCCAGATGAACGTTTCCATCCGGGACCTGGGGATTGAGATTGAAGGCGTATTCGATGAGTGGAGAAATCCCATCGAAATCCGCGTCGCCAGCCGCAGTGGCGTAGTCACCAAAAATGGAATCGCTGCTATGAAAAACATCCTCCTCCCTGGCTTCGCTGACCCCATCTCCATCCGCGTCCTCCGTGCGGTCGTCCAGAAACGGGATGGAGAAAACCTGGATATAGGTATTGAGCGCGGAATCGCTGACCATCACCCGGATTGATAGATTTTCCGGATTCGTTTCAAAATCGCGGTCGAATCCCGGACGAATGACGAGTTGGTTTCCCGCGATGAGGAAATAGCGGTTATCGAGCGAGCCGTTATCAGCGATGAGACTGAAGGTATGGACATCCCCCACGTCGGGATCGATCGCGCTCAAAGTGCCAGCCACTGTTCCAGACGGACTGTTTTCCATCATAGGAGTGGAATTCAACGTCATACCGGTTGGGGGTTTTCCGTCAACGGTGTCGAACCATAGAATGCGGCTGAGACGCCCCTTGTCAGTGTCTACCAGAACATTCACGGACCGGCGTTCTCCGTTGACAATAGTGCCGGAAATCAAACCGGTGGCGGGATTGATCGTTAGATCCGCAGGCAGCCCGACCGCCTCGAAATGACTGGGAACGGCTCCCGCGACCTGAATCTGACAGGAGACCACATTGCCCGGCCAAGCCAGGACATTCGCGCGGTTGGTAATTTCCGTAAATCCCGTGCTTTTCCGCAGGGCAAGATTGTGGAAATCACCGGAAGCGAGGAGTTTGATCTGCCGGGCTTCCAGAGGCGCGGTGGTCTGGCCGTGATTGTTCATCCCCCAGGCAACGACCGTCCCATCGTTTTTCAACACCGCGCTGTGAATCCAGCCGACAGCGATTTGATCCACATCTTTCAAACCCTCGGCAGGAAATCCCTGCCCGCTGCTGCTATCTCCCCACACCACCACCGTTCCATCATTCTTCAGCGCAAGATTGTGATAGGCTCCGGCCGCAATCGCGACGACCCGTTGCAAGTCCTCCGGTATCGTGGCAGCGCCTCCCCAGTTCGATCCCCAGGCAACGACCGTGCCATCGCTTTTCAAAGCGAGACTGTGGAAGCCTCCGGCCGCAATGGCCACCACTCCGGTTAGCCCCGCAGGCACCGATGTCTGTCCACTTTGATTGAGACCCCACGCCACCACAGTGCCGTCCCTCTTCAAAGCCAGGCTGTGACAACTCCCCGCCGAAATCGCGATCACGTCCGCCAATCCCTGAGGCAAAGTCGTTTGCCCCTCGGTATTTCCACCCCAGGCTGCAACCGTCCCATCACTGCGCAAGGCCATGCTGTGGATATCCCCCGCCGCGATCTGCACCACATCGGACAATCCCGCAGGCACCGCAGTCTGCCCCTCATCATTGCGACCCCAGGCGATCACGGTGCGATCCGTCCGGAGCGCAAGACTGTGCTGCCAGCCAGCGGCCAGATTCACCACATCGCCCAAGCCGGATGGTTCGATGGTTTGCCCCTTCTCATTGTTTCCCCATGCGACTAACAATGTTCCCGTTGGCTGGCTGGCGGCATTGGTGAGCGACGTTCCATGCAGCACTTCGTAGCCATCGCCGAAGCCGTCGCCATCCGTGTCGTAGACCAGATCGCTGGTTCCGTAGAGATCTTCTTCGTCGGCTTCACTCAAGCCATCGCCGTCGGCATCTTCGGTGCGATCATCCAGAATCGCCACAGAGATGATTTTTTCAAATGGATTCAAAGAAGCATCCCTCGCCCTTACACGGATCGAAAATGAAGCGGAGTTTTTTTCAAAGTCGCGATCAAGGCCTTGATTGACGAGCAGTTGATTTCCCGAAATCCGGAAATGCACGTTGTCGGCCGATCCGGTCCCATCCACCAATTCGTAAGTATGAGTGTCCCCCTGATCGGGATCCAGGGCGCTAAGAGCTCCCACCACAGAACCGTCAGGACTGTTTTCCATGACGGCGGGTGGACTGAGGTCGATATCAGTGGGCGGCAATCCCGAGTAAATGCCGATCCACAGCACTTGCGTGACGACGCCTTTGTCGGTGCCCACCTGGATGCGCACTGATTTCCTAGCAGCGGCTCCGACAGTGCCGGTGATCAAGCCAGTCACGGGATTCAGGACCAACCCAGCAGGAAGGCCGCTCGCGGAAAAGCCGGCAGGGATTGCGTTAGCGACGGTGATCTGGTAGGAAACCGGAGCTCCGGGTGGGGCGGAAATTTGCGCGATGCTGGTGATTTCCGGAAATCCGGCTACCTGGCGCAAGGCGAGGCTATGAAAAATGCCCGCGGAAATCTGCTTCACATGATCATGAGCCGATGGTGGTGTGGTCGATTGACCTCGATCGTTGAATCCCCAAGCCACCACCGAGCCGTCGTTTTTCAGGGCAAGGCTATGGAATCCGCCCGCAGCGACCGCCACCACTCCTGTTAAATTGGCGGGAACATCCGTCTCCCCATGAAGATTATATCCCCAGGCCACCACCGTCCCGTCGCGCCTCAAGGCCAAGCTGTGAAAACGTCCGGCGGAAATTGATACGACATCGCACAAACCGATAGGAACTGTCACGGGCTGCCAGGATTCACCATTGAAGATATTCCCCCATGCCACCACGGTGCCATCGCTCTTCAGGGCGAGGCTATGATAGCCACCGGCCGAGATGGCGATCACGTTTGCGAGGCCGTCGGGAACTGCGAGCTCACCCTGAGGACCAAATCCCCACGTCACGACCGTTCCATCGTTTTTCAATGCAAGGCAGTGAACGCGCCCTGCCGAGATCGCCGTCACACCACTCAACCCCACCGGAATCTCAGTCTGTCCATCGGTATCACACCCCCACGCGGCCACCGTCCCGTTCGACCGCAACGCCAGACTGAATGCGGAATCCTTTTCCCAAAAATCACCGCCTGCCGCCACAGCCACGACATTTCCCAATCCCGCCGGAACGGTCGTCTGGCCGTAGAAATTCAAGCCAGCCCATGCCGTCACAGTGCCATCCGAAGCCAAAGCCAGACTGTGATTCTGACCGGTCGAAATCGACACCGTATGGTCATCCACCAGCCCGTGAATTTCTCCCAATTGATTATCTCCCCAGCCGATCAAAGGATAATCGGGCCAATCGTTCGCATTCGCTGGAGAAGTCCCCTCCATGACTTCAATGCCATCGCAGATCCCATCCAGATCACTATCATAACTCAAATCACTGGTTCCATATAGATCTTCCTCGTCCGCTTCGGTGAGCCCGTCACCATCCACATCTTCGGTGCGATCATCCGTCATCTGAATGAGCAGCACCTGTTCATAGCTGTTCTGTGTGGAGTCCTTCGTTTTGACGCGGATTGAAAAAACCACCGGACTGGTTTCGAAATCGATATTCACACCCTGGATCGAGATTCCATATGGAGCGATCAACTGATTTCCAGAAATCGAAAACCCGGCGTTGTCCGTAGCCCCCGTGCCGCTGACGAATTCAAAAGTATGACTATCACCCGCATCCGCATCCACCGAAGTCAATGTCCCTACAACAGTTCCCGGCAGACAATTTTCCATCAGGGTATGGGGATTCAACAGGATCGCCGTCGGTGCTGCCGCAGCAGCCATTTGAGCCATCGCCACGACAAGGACACCCAGCCACACAGGGGTGGTGAGCGTTTGGAATCGGGAAACCAAACGAGAGGGGGGCATGAGGGGATAGCAACTGCGGACAGATTCGACCGGATCAAACACAGAAGGCAAACAGGACGTGGTGACGAAATGGCGAGGCAACCATACATCATCGTGCCGTTCACCTATCGGTGCAGGCCCGGACAGGGGGATATTCAACAAGAGAAGCCGTGATGATCAATATTTCAACTAACAAATCAATCCAAAATCCGAAAGATTGCGAGTTTTACAAATAAAACCAAGCATGCCTGATCATCTATCATCATGAAACTTTCACCTCTGTTATCGGAGTCAGGCCGCCGCATCGTAGCCCAGACATTCCTGTCTGGGCGTCTTGCTTGGGCCTTGTGAAAGACAGACAGCAATGTCCGTGTCACGGCCTCCGCGCCGTAGCCCAGACATTCCTGTCTGGGCATCTTGCTTGGGCTTCTGAAAGAACAGACAGCAATGTCCAAGTCACGCCGCCACGCCGTAGCCCAGACATTCCTGTCTGGGCGTCTTGCTTGGGCTTGCGGAAGAACAGGCAAGAATACTCCCACCGGGCGGTCACGTTTCCCACCGCCTCCACTCATTTCCGCACCGCGGCCATCACATTTCCCCACCGCCCGAACCCATTTTCCCACCGCACCGTCACATTTTCTCACCGTCCGCCCCCATTCCTTCACCGCGGGGTCATATTTTCCCACCGCGACAACCTGTTTTTCACCGCGCCGGATCATTTCTCCACCGCGCATGACTCAAATCCCACTGTTTTCCGGCATCACCCGACCGCGAAACCATCGACTTCCACCGCACAACCGCATTTTTCCACCGCGCTGGAATCATTTTCCACCGCGAAACCCAATTTTTCCACCGTTTTACAATCTTTTCCCACCGCGCAGCCTTATTTCCCGACCGTTCCGGGAGTTTTCCGAAAAATAACATCCCCATCAGCTAATCCGCCCCGCCTCGGCCGCGACAAACTCGTCAGCCGCCTCAACAGGTGCCGCCACCTACACCCACCACACCGCCGACTCCCCCTCCCTGCCACTCGAAGCCAACCGCCCGATCCGGAAGACATTCTGCTTCCGCTCAAGATCGTGGTTGCCGCGTCTCGCCGCAACGAAACACGAACGAATGGCAGTTGGCATCCTGTCCCCCTGCGCCAACCGCCGAACCACCGCACACGGATAGATATCACAAAGTCCAACCAAGTCTGAAATTTGAGGCTTCCCAAGAAATCCGCGCCTCTCTTCAAGGACTACCCCAAACCTATTTCTTTGACTTAGAGAGACATCCCCGCTGTCCTATGAGCCGCAAGCCGATGCTGCATATCAGTCAGTTCTGATATGCCAGTCGGATAATACCACTGTTAGTTCAAAAAGACGCATCACATGAAACTCCAAAAAGCCGCATTCATTGCGTTCCCTGCATCAGATTTTGATGCGTCACTCAGATTCTACCGTGATTTACTAGAGCTCCCGCTCGTGAAAGAAGGGAAGGATGACTTCTCAAGATTTGCCCGATTCGACTGTGCCGGGTTCGGAATTCATGTTTACGAATGGACGAAGCCTTTCAACCGTGCCCACACAGGCTTACAAATGTATGTTGACGATGTGGATAAGTTGCACGCTGAACTCAGGGTTCATGGGGTCAAGTTTAGCGGGGACATCCGAGATGAGCCATGGGGAGGCAGGGTGGTCACAGTTAGTGATCCGGATGGGAACCTCTTTGATCTCCTCAATTCCGACTACGAACATAAACTTAATAGCTAGCACGTCAGTGGTGGCAACGGCGGACAACGCCGCTAGTTCGCTCGCTCTGGGCGCCCTTGTTCCGCCGCGCCACACTTCAAACGTTCACCAGAAAATGAAAGATACAGATCAAGCGGTCGTGAAAAGGTTTATGCCATCGCCAGGGAGTATTGTGTGGGCTTATATCTTGGCTTTGGGATTTCTAGGTCTTGGTTTCTATGGTGCACTGACACACTTTCCATCTGTTTCCCCAATGCTTTTCATTATGGGAGGTGGCTGGCTTGGACGTGCTATCGAGAAGACGTCGCTATGGTGGAAGATTTCCACATCCCCACCTACTTCTGGGGAGGGAATGCCATGAACAAAATGACTGTCTCCGAATCCATTCTCGTATTCCAATCCAAGAAACTTTCTCTCATGTATACCTCGTTAAGAATACTGGCACTTTGCTTTCTGGCTTGTTCTTGCAAACAGAACTCGTTGGTCACGGAGACTAGAGCGCCCACAGTGATTGTTGCTACTGTTGACAAAGCAAGGTCCACTGCAGAGTCGGTCTGCGGCAAGTGTCCCTAACGAAACATAATCGCTTCAATTTCACTTCAACCTCCCTTCATTCGCTCCCGTAGGAGCGCTTTGGACGTTCGACAGAAACATGAATACATACAAATCTGAAGTAGAAGCCATCAATCAGTCCATTACAACGTTCAACAAGTGCTTGGCAGGTTCTTGTCTGATTCCGGAGATTGATACCTTCAGCGGCATCGAAGAGAAGAATATCGTCGAGATTCTTCATCGACGGTGGGACGATTTTCCTTTCCCGAATAGCGACTCCCGCGGTGTCTACTTCATCTTCGGGCGGCACAGAGAGCAGCAGGCAAGGAACGGTGTGTACATTGGCAAGGCTTCGTTTGGATCCGCGATTGGCAGGCGGCTTTACTCGTGGCTACACCCTCACAGGTCGAGTGAGCATTTCATCATGAATTATGGTCAGGATACCTACATCCTTGACTATATTGCATCGATTAGCTTGGACAAGCTTGCGATACCGTTCATGGCTTCCGCGCTTGAAGAATACCTGATTTCATCTCTTTCAAGCAGGTTGAATTTGCTCAACGGAACAGGGAACTCAAGAAGAGCTTGAACAAGTCGAGAAACGGCGGTCGCTCGTCCTTACGAATGGGTGTAACTGAAAGTGTTGAACACCAAGGAGCGGTTGACTCTGATCCGCCGTGGCCAATGGAGGGTCGATGATGCCGAGTGAAAGCGCCTTCCCATCGGCTATCCATTGGCATGGGCGATTCGGAGATCGCCCTTCCTTGCCCTTGCCCACTAGTTTCAGGCACCTCTTACGAATGGATTGACTCATTCCACATTCAGAGTTAGACCACAATACGGAAAACATCATCCATGGAAACTCATCCAAGCGCTCCGCCAACAAATGCTGTATCCATAACCGCGTCGGGCACTCCGATGCTGGATTTGATCGCCGATCTGCAGCCGATTTGCAGAAGCATCACAGGCGGCGGAGTGAGCAGCACCTTACAGCGGCTTCAGAAGGAAATTCCGTTGCAGATCAAGGAGGTTTCATCAGGCACAAAGGTCCTCGATTGGACGGTTCCGAACGAATGGAATATCAGGGATGCTTATGTAAAAAACAGCAGCGGCGAGCGGGTCATCGATTTAAAAAACTCCAATCTCCACGTCGTCAGCTATAGCCAGCCGGTCAACGCCACGATGAGTTTGGACGAGCTCAGACCCCATCTTTTTTCGTTGCCTGCGCAACCCAGCGCCATCCCCTATCGCACCTCGTATTATAATGAAAGCTGGGGGTTTTGCCTTTCCCACGATGACCTGCAGAAACTGGAGGATGGTTCCTATGAGGTCGTGATCGATAGCGATCTCAAGCCCGGATTTCTGCGCTACGGAGAATGCGTGATCCAGGGACAAGTCGAGGAGGAGATTCTGATCACCACCCATATCTGTCATCCGTCGATGTATAACGACAATCTTTCGGGCATCGCCGTCGCGACTTCCCTGGCAAGGATGATTTCCGAATCCCACCCTCATTTCACCTACCGATTCCTATTCATCCCGGGGGCGATTGGTTCGATCTGCTGGCTTGCCGCCAATGAGGACAGCGTTTCAAAAATCAGAAGCGGCATCGTTCTCACCGGAGTGGGAGATCCCGGATCGCCGACCTACAAACGCAGCCGCCGCGGCAATTCCGAGATCGACAGGATCATGGAATACGTCCTGAAAGCGGATTCCCCGAAATTCGAGATTCGCGACTTCTCACCATTCGGCTACGATGAGCGGCAATTCTGCTCTCCCGGTTTCAATCTTCCCGTCGGCTGCCTGATGCGCACCCCGCACGGCGAGTATCCCGAATATCACACTTCGTTGGACAATCTCGATTTCATCAAAAAGGAAAGCCTTGAGGACACCCTGCGGATCGCCGCCCGCTGTTTTGAATTACGGGAAAAGAACCGTTTCTATCTAAATCTGTTTCCCAAAGGCGAACCCCAGCTCGGCAAACGCGGGCTCTATCAGGCGATGGGCCAGCAGAGCAAGGACCGCCAATCGCTCCAACTCGCGATGTTGTGGGTCCTCAACTACTCGGACGGCGGCCACGACCTGCTCGATATCGCCCTCAAATCCGCCCTCCCTTTCGACATCATCGTGAGCGCCACGAAACTTCTCGAAGACTGCAAGGTCATCAAGCCAATCGATGCCTGAAATCGGGCGGAATCCTATTTCGCGCTTGTCGGAAATTTCATCCCGTTTACCCATCCGGCATGCCAGATGCCGTTTACGTCCATGATGCCTTCGCCCGGATCGCCGATCGCTACGTACTCACCAATCACGTCCTGAGCTGCGGCATGGACATCCTTTGGAGGAAGATCGTCACCGCCCGCATCCGGAAATGGAAACCCGCGCGGCTTCTCGATGTCGCCAGCGGCACCGGTGACCTCGCCTTGGAAATCCAGGACCAAATCCCGCAGTGCGAAGTGATCGCCTCGGATTTCTGTGCCGAAATGCTCGCCCACGCCGCCAGCCGGGGAATCGCGAAAACCATCGTCGCCGATGCGTTGAATCTCCCCTTCGAAGATGCCGGGTTTGATGTGGTCACCGTCGCGTTCGGCCTCCGCAACATGGCCGACTACCCCGCCGCCCTGCGGGAAATGAACCGCGTGCTCAAGCCCGGCGGACGCCTCCTGATCCTCGATTTCTCGCTGCCCGACAATTTCATGCGCGGCCCCTACCGCTGGTATCTCCACAACGTCCTGCCGCACATGGCGGGCTGGCTCACCGGCCAGAAAGATGCCTACGAATACCTCGGCGGCTCCATCGAGCAATTTCCTTCAGGCAAGGCCATGACCGATTTGCTAGAATCCTGCGGCTTCACGAATACCACCGCCACCCCCATCACCCTCGGCGTCGTCACCATTTACGAAGGCACCGCCAGCCGGTAATAGTCCCCCTATTTCAGCCATGTTTGTCCTCATCCCTTACGAAATCGAAACGCTCCGGCAGGTACGGCCTTGGGCGAATTGGTTGATCGTCGCCGCGTGCGTGACGGTCTCGTTGCTGGCGCTTTTCGGCGGTTTGTCCGACGATGTGACCGACTCACTGGTGCTGGACGGTTGGCATTTTCCCGGATTGCTGGGCCATGTACTTCTGCATGGCGGACTGATGCACCTGATCGGCAACATCATCTTCCTCTGGGTCTTCGGCAACGCAGTGTGCACAAACACCAATAATTTCATCTACCTGATTCTGTTTCTCGCCTGCACCCTGCTTGCGGCGACGGTGCATTTGATTGCGGACGGACGTCCGGCCATCGGTGCCAGCGGCGCGATCAATGGCATCGTGGGACTGGTGCTGGCGATGTATCCGCTCAACCGCGTCCATTCGTTCTGGTGGTTCCTGTTCACGGGCGGGACGACCGAGATCCGCGCCTGGTTGCTGATCCTCTTCTGGTTCGCCTTCGATGTGTGGGGTGCGGTCAGCGGCGGAGGCGGGATCGCCTACTGGGCCCATATCGGCGGTCTCGCAGGCGGACTGGGCATCGGTCTGCTGTCGTTGAAAATGGGATGGATCGAACTCACTGAATACGACAACCGCTCGCTGCTTCAGATTCTCAATGGTGAGAAGGAAGAGATCGGGTGATTTCTTGAAAACCGCCTGCCAAAACCCCATGAGCACCCAGCCCCAGCCCGGCACCGAAGCCCCCGCATTCACTGCCCAAGCGATCGGCGGCGACTATACGTCAACCACTCTCGTGACGCTCGCCGATCTGAAGGGCGAAACGGTCGTCCTTTATTTCTATCCAAAGGACGATACTCCCGGCTGCACCAAACAGGCCTGTGCGCTGCGGGATGGTTGGAAGGAAATTTCAGCAAAAGCGAAAGTCTTCGGCGTCAGTATCGACCCGATCAAAAGCCACGAAAAATTCATCAAAAAGCACAGCCTCCCCTTCCCCATTCTCAGCGACGAGGACCACCACATCGTGGACGCCTATGGCGTGTGGGTAGAGAAAAGCATGTATGGACAGACCTACTTCGGCACCGAGCGAACCACGTTTGTGATCGATCCAGACGGGAAAATCAAAGCTGTGCTGCCCAAGGTGAAACCGGACGTGCATCTCGCGAATTTGTTGGCATTGCTATAGCGCGCAGCGATTCCCGACTCCGCAATGGGAGCGCGGAATTCATTCCGCGCGAAATCATCAGGTCTAGAGCGCAACACGAATGGAGGGCGGACACTCTTGTCGGCCAGCCAATGACCCGCGAAAGAGATGTGCTTCAGCTCGCTCACTTTCTCCTCTCAGTGACCACAACAAGAGTGCGCGGTTCAGAAACCAAAATGAGGTAACCTGCTCAACTCCCATTTTCGGCTCGTCTTCCGGACGATTTTAACCTAACCAAGTTGGAAGCTGCATCCCCCTTCAGTTTGTTTTTCCAAAAATCCAAATCCCATCATCCCCATTCAATGCCTCCCATTCACCGGAGCAATAATTTCGATCTGATTCGACTCATCGCCGCCGCCCAAGTGGTGCTTTCCCATGCGATCGGGCATACGAGCGTTCGCGAAACGCTACCGGAATGGCAGCGGCAGATTTTCGATCTATTGGTGTGGCTGCCCGGTGTTCCGGTTTTTTTCGTGATCAGCGGCTTCCTGATCACGCGCTCCTATGAACGGAGTCGGGGGAACCTCGCCGGGTATTTCTGGAATCGTTCGCTGCGGATCTTCCCGGCTCTCTGGGTATGCCTTGCCATGACCCTGGCGCTTCTCGGAGCGTTCGGTTTCCTGCCACTTTCGTTTTTAAAGTCCGGAACATTCGCCGGTTGGTTGCTGGGACAAATGAGTTTTCTCCAGTTTTTCAATCCCGATCAATTCCGCGCATTCGGAATCGGAGTGGCCAATGGCGCGTTGTGGACGATCACGGTGGAGCTGCAATTTTATATCTTCATTCCAGTCCTCTACGCGACGATCTATGGCGCATGGAAGCGGGAGAAACTTGGCAGTCTGTTATTCGCCATGCTGTTTTTCGCCTCCTACATCGCTTACTGCGTGATGAACGTGAAAGTGAATGGACCGGGTGGATTTACTGCGGCACCGATTGCTTTCAAGCTGCTGCAAAACACCCTTTTCCCGCACCTTTGGATGTTCATGGTGGGGATCTTCATCCACCGGCATTTTGATTATTTGCAAGGGTGGCTGGAAGGAAAAGTGTGGTTCTATCTGGGTAGCTACGCGGTCCTGGCAGCATTGATGCAATGCTTCGTTCCCGCGTATTCATTTCCATCATACATCCTGCTCCTGCCCGCGCGCATCCTGCTCGGATTTGCAACGATTGCCGGAGCCTACAGCGCAAAGTCGCTCTCGGGACGTTTGCTTCGCGGCACAGATATTTCCTATGGTATCTATATTTATCATTCACTGGTCGTGAACGCGCTTGTGCAAACGGGATACCTACAATCGCTGGGAGCCGTGCCGTTGGTCTTTCTCGTATCGATAGCGCTTGCCCTGCTGAGCTGGCATCTCGTCGAAAAACCGGCCTTGGCCTGCAAATCGGTTTCGCCCGGCGAATGGCTCTCAAAACGCCTGCTGCGAAGCTCGGCGGAACAATGATCGCCTCAGCGGATTTTCAAAACACCCGCGACTTGCCTGGGTAAAAACGAGCCGGTCATTAACAGACTGACGGTGCCCATGGTTAAAAGAAGCGCTTCCAAGCCGCCATAATGAAGCGCGATCGCCCCGAAGATGGCGACACACGTGGATTCGATGAGCTGGATTCTTACCAATTTCCCGACCTGGCCGGTGCCGATCATCATGGTGTGGTTCAGGTGCCGCCAGACGTGCGCGATAAAATAAAATCCATAGCTGCCAAGAAGCGCGCGGTTGATTCCGGTGAAATCCTTGCCCAGCCAGAGAGGAATTACCCACGGCCCGACAAGCGCAAGACCGAGCGCCGAACAAACCGCAAAACCGGCACCAAACAGATAGAGTCGTTTGGCCGCTTTTCTCGCCCATGCGCGGTCGTGACGGGCAAGCGCTTCGGCGACGGCGGGCCAGGTGGGCGTGCTCAGCATGACCACGAAGCCGAGCTGCATGACGGTGAGACTGATGAAAACCCCGTAAAGCGCGATCGCCGCGGGCCCACCGGTGCGGCCGACCATCCAGCCACAGAAGTTGTATTCGACAATGCCGGTAACGAGGCAGCAGGTGGAAAATGCGATGCCGTCGGAGAAAAGATGGCGGGCCATCGAGGGACGGACGAATTTCAGCGAGGGCACCATCAGCGGGTGCTTTCTCCAAAGCGTGACCGTGTTGCAAAGTTTTCCCAGGATCATCGCGCCATGCACGGCGAGCACCAGAAACCAAACCTGCGGAACGAACCAGATGCCGACGCCGACAAATGTGGCAGCCATGACATTGCTCGCTGCCCCCCAAAGATTGTTAGCAGCAACCTCAAGATGACCTTCACGAATCCGCTCGGTGAGGTTCAGGATGAAATACATCAGGAAAAGGCCGAGGCCGGTCCACAAGGCCGGACGTAGGGCAGATTCCTTGCCAGCGTAGGAATGCCCGAACAACGACGAAAGCGGCACGGAAAAAAGGAGCGGCGCCAATACTAGCCCGGCTAACAGCGAGATACCCAGCATCAGGAAATACGCGGTGGATCCAAGTTCGCGCTGTTTTATTTCATCGCCGACAGCACGCGCCCCGGTAAGGCCATGAGTCAGCGCCGGACCGATGCCCACTTCCAACAGCGCCATGGTGGCGAGCGTTAGATTGACCGTGGTATAGAGCCCGAATTCCGCACGACCGAGGACCCGCGTGGCAATTGGGATCGCGAGCAACTGGAGGAGAATCGTCCCCGCCTTCGAAACGAAGGAGGTGACCACGGCCATACGGATGGATCGCTCCCGCCGGGTGGTCATTTCTGGCGGATGGACCTCAGACATGCTGTCGGTGGACGCGCGGGTTAACATGCGCCACCCCGTTTGTAGAGAGTCATCAGCATAATTTGGAGATCGAGGATGAAGTTCCAGTTTTCGATATAATCAAGATCGAATTTCACGCGCTCGCGCAGGCTGGTATCACCACGCAGTCCATGAACCTGGGCCCAACCCGTGACGCCCGGCTTGATATTGTGGCGGACGTTGTAGTGAGGGATTTTCTCCTTGAATCCTTCGATCAGTTCCGGGCGTTCGGGGCGCGGGCCAACGAGACTCATATCACCGCACAACACATTCCAGAACTGGGGGAGCTCATCAATATTCCAAGCACGCATCAGGCCACCGATTTTCAAACGGCGTGGATCGTCCTTCACGGTCCAGCCGGGAATCCCCTTGGCTTCGGCGTCGAGCTTCATGCTGCGGAGTTTATAAATATCGAAGGGCCGCCCATTGAGACCAATCCGGCGTTGTCGATAGAGCACGCTGCCCGGCGACTCGAGATATACCAATGTTGCAAACACCGCCATGACTGGAGCGAAAATCACCATTCCAAGCAGACTCCCGACGATATCGACGGTGCGCTTCATCGCGTTGTTAAACGCGTGGTGAAGCGGCATTTTGCCAATTCCCAGCACGGGCATGCCATTGAAGCTTTCCAATTGGAGCCCGGAAACCAGGATCTGGAAACAACTGGGGACGAGTTTGAAATCGATGAATTCGCGACCGCAGGTTTCGGCGAGTTCGAGCATTTGATGATAATCTAACATTCCCTCCACCACCATCACTATATCAGCTCCCGTTGCGCGAAGAATCGGACGGAGGCAATCATAAGAACCCAGCTCTGGAACTTCATCCGGTGGCAGAACTTCAAACGCATATCGCGGTGGCGAGATCACGCCAATGACGGTGATTTGGTTGGCGGGGCCGTTGCCGAAACGACGAATCGCGCGGTTGCATTCTCCATTCCATCCGACAAAAACCGCTTTTTGGCGCAACACGCTGGCAAAGGCTTCACGGCGTAGAATGCAGTAGAGAAACCAGCGCCATGTCAGCAAACCGATCATCGAAGTGAAACAGCCGATGCTGCAATAAAGGCGGCTGATCGCCGGCTCGATTTTCAAAACCAACGTGAGGGCGAGGAAACCCACTGCCCAAATCACGCAGGATTTGATGATGGTACCGAAGGTCCTTCTCACAGCTAGATAGTTGCGTGGATCGTGCAGCCGGAAATTCGCCAGCAGGAAAATCAATGAAAGGCTGCCTAGCACAACATGGCCGCAGTAACCCCAGATGTTCATGATCGGATCCACGACGCCGATCTCGCGCAATCCGGTTCCAAATCGGATCACGTAAGCGAGCATCATGGATATCAGGACCACGACGGCGTCGCCCACAAAACTCACAACAACCAGTTTTTGGTGAGCCACCCATGGGCGGTGTCGGTGTCTGAGAGTGAAGGATTCTTCAGCAGGAGGGGTCGATGCGAGGGCAACGTCGGGACGAGCAGCAGGAGACTCGCCCGTAACCAAGCGGGATGTCGAATTCATATTTCGGGGGGGGAGGTGAACAAACAAAGCCATCGGGGGAGGTGGCTATTCCGGGGGGAGGAAGCAGCGAGCGT
>JBDSZP010000176.1:0-15497 GCA_039925065.1 Luteolibacter sp. | reverse complement strand
GGCCGGACCAAGCCGCGCGAATCGATCATTTCACCCCAAACGAAACCACTGCCCGCCGCAGTGGCGGGCTGTGGAGACGATGCTGGATTAGAGCGGAAACTTTCGGCCATGTGTCAGGATGCGTCCTCAGACGATGCACACAGGCTCTATGGGATCATGCGCAAGTCCAGCGTGAAGGGGTAATCCGGGCTTTTTGGCGCTTCACGAGCTTGGATTTTCCCGCCGCTGTGGCCATGCGGGAAGAACCGGGCGAGCCTCCGCGACTCCGCTTCATAGGAATTCACGGGGAAACTGTCGTGGCTCCGGCCGCCCGGATGAGTGGCGTGATAGCTGCAACCACCGAGCGAACGGTCATTCCAAGTATCCAGCAAATCAAGGACCAGCGGGGTGTGAACGGGAATCGTCGGGTGCAGGCAATTTGGCGGCTGCCATGCGCGGTAGCGGACGCCGGCGACGAATTCACCATGAGTGCCAGTGGAATGAAGCGGGATTCTCACACCGTTGCAGGTGATCGAATGCCGTTCACCGGTCATGCCGCGCACAAGAACTTGCATGCGCTCCACCGAGCTATCGACGTATCGCACGGCGGCTCCTGCCCCCCCTTCCTCGCCGAGCACATGCCAGGGCTCGATGGCGTGACGCAATTCGACTTCAATTCCGCGCTGCGTAAACTCGCCGATTCTTGGAAAACGGAACTCCAGATGCGGCGCAAACCAATCCTCTTCAATCCAATATCCACTCTCCCGCAGATCGCCGAGCACATCGCAGAAATCCTGCCAGATGAAATGAGGCAGCATCCAGCGGTCGTGAATCTCACTGTCCCAACGGACGAGTGGCTTGGTGTAAGGTTCTTTCCAGAAACGGGAAACCAGCGCCCGCAACACGAGATGCTGCGCCAGACTCATCTGATAGTGCGGCGGCATTTCGAAATTCCGCATTTCCAACAGTCCGAGACGCCCCGTGGAACTGTCCGGACTGTAAAGCTTGTCGATGCAGAACTCCGCGCGGTGGGTGTTGCCGGTCGGATCGATGAGAAGATTCCGGAAGGCGCGATCAACCTGCCATGGCAGCGGTGTCCCCTGCCCTTCGAGGGTTTTAAAGGCGACTTCCAATTCGTGAATGGAATCGTTCCGCGCTTCATCCACCCGCGGGGCCTGCGAGGTCGGGCCAACGAACAGGCCGGAAAATAGATAGCTCATCGACGGATGATGATTCCAAAAAGTGATCATGCTCCGCAGCAGATCGGGACGGCGCAGGAGCGGGCTATCCGATGGAGTTTCACCGCCGATGATGATGTGATTGCCACCGCCAGTGCCGCAGTGGCGTCCATCGACCATGAATTTTTCGGTGACGAGGCGGCAGAGGCGCGCCTCTTCGTAAAGCACGGAAGTGTTATGAACCAATTCCTTCCACGATGCGGCGGGCTGGAGATTCACTTCGATTACGCCGGGATCGGGAGTCACCTTGACGACCGTCAGGCGGGCGTCGAATGAAGGTGGAGTGCCTTCAAGAATAACGGGGATCTTGAGAGCTGCCGCTGTCTTTTCAATGGTGGCGACGAGATCGAGGAAATCCTCGGTATCGTCCACCGGCGGGAGGAAAATGTGCAGACGTCCGTCGCGCGGCTCGATGCAAAGCGCGCTGCGGGTGATCAGTGCGGCGGATTCCTGCGGGCCCGGCTTGCGCTCCCAAGGATGCTCTTTCGAAGCTCCGTCATCCGATGCACCCTTGAGGTATTCCTCCAGATTTTTTGCTTCGCTGCCCACATGGCGGGAGGATTTTTCCGATTCACGGCGCTGATGGGCGAGCACGCTGCCCGGATGTGCCGGAAGCGCTGGCAGACTGCGCGTCGGATCTTGCGGAATATGCCAAGGGTATTCGGATTCCTTCACCCATGGCAGCGAGTCGAGCGGCAAGCGGTAGCCCATCGGCGAGTCACCGGGCAGGAGGAAAAGGTTTTCATCGCGGAGAAACCACGGACCGCTCGTCCAGCGCAGGCCGTCCGAAGTTTCCCGGCGTTCGAGAGGAATCACGTAACCCACGATTTCATCAATCCCGTGCGAGAACAAACGGGCGAAGCGATCGCGCTCCAGCTTGTCCTTCAGATTCGATTTCAAAAGATCCACATTCGTCGGCAGGCGGCGTTCCCTCCAAAGGTAGTAAAAAACATCTTCATAGGCCGGTATCAGCCATTTTTGATCGGCACCGAGGGCATCTGCCAGCGCATCGCCGAAGAGTTTCGCATGCGTCGCATCATGTTGGTAATCCTTCGATTCATCAGCGATGAGCGATTCGTCGTGCCAGATCGGCTGGCCGTCCTTGCGCCAATAACAGGCCAACGACCAGCGCGGCAGCATTTCCCCGGGATACCATTTTCCCTGACCATAAAACAGCAGCCCTCCGGGAGCGAACTGGGTGCGCAGCCGCTTGATCAGCTCGCCGGATAGAAGGCGCTTCATCGGCCCGGTCGCGGCGGTGTTCCATTCATCGCCATCGAAATCATCCATCGAAATGAACGTCGGCTCGCCACCCATCGTCAGGCGCACGTCCATTGCATCGAGATCCCCATCAATCTGCTGCCCGCATTTCAAAATCTCCTCCCACTGGCCCTCGTTGTAAGGCAGCGTCGTGCGCGGCGATTCGTAAATCCGCGTCACCGTCATTTCATGCTCCATCGTCGTCTCACAAGGCTCGACCGCCCCCGTGACCGGCGCGGCGCTCGATGGATCCGGCGAGCAAGCCAGCGGCAGATGGCCCTCGCCTGCCAGAAGGCCCGATGTGGGATCAAAACCGATCCAACCGGCACCCGGCAGATAGACTTCCGTCCATGCATGAAGATCGGTGAAATCCACTTCCGAGCCGACCGGGCCATCGAGCGACTTCACGTCCGGTTTGAGCTGGATCAAATAGCCGGAAACGAAGCGCGAGGCCAAGCCTAGCTGCCGGAGCAACGTGACAAGCAGCCACGCCGAATCACGACAGGAGCCGGATGCTTTTTCGAGAGTTTCCTCCGGCGTCTGCACCCCGGGTTCCAAGCGAATCTGATAAGCGATCGCCTCCTGCAGCGCGGAGTTCACTTCTACCATCACATCGATGGTACGGCCGGTTTTTCCTTTGAAACGATCGACTAGTTTGGAAAGCAGCGGTCCGGCTTCACCGACCGCAAAAAAGGGCGCAAGTTCGCGCTCTTGATCCGGATCATATTTGAAAGGGAATTGTTCCGCAGACTCCTCCAGGAAGAAATCGAACGGATTCAGCACCGACATTTCCACGACGAGATCCACCTCAATGTCCAAGCGCCCCATCGGCTCGGGAAACATCAACCGCGCCAAGTAATTCGCCTGCGGATCTTGCTGCCAGTTCACAAAATGCTCACCCGGGCCGACTTTCAGGCTGTAGGCGAGCACGTTCGATCGGCAATGCGGAGCGGGACGGAGCCTGACGACATGAGGCCCATGGCCGATCGGACGTTCATACTGATAACTGGTGCGGTGATGCAGGGCAACGTGGATCGACATAGGGTGTGCGGTTCAATTAGCAACTTCGGTGCCGAATTGCCACCAAACTTGATTGGGATGATCCGCCGGAGGGCACGGAGGAGCGATATTGGATCGCCCGGTCCTTCCATGTGGGGACAATGAAAAACGATCCTCTCACTTCATTGGCTATTCATGGGCATCGGCGGACAGATTCCGCCGCTCCTTGGGCTGGCTGCCCCAACAGCCGGACACTGACGAAATCTCAATCCTGCGCTTCTTCCTTTTTCACCGGCGGCACCAGGGTCATTCCCTTGAGCAGGCGGCAGAATGGCTTTTTCTGCAAAACCGTTTGATCCCCTTCGCCCTTCACGCTGCCGGTAGTGGACTTGAATTCCACCTCATAGCGATCCAGCCGGACAATGCGGATGAATCGGTCGCCTTTTTGATAAACCTGGTCTTGGAAAAGTCTCATGACGCAGCCTGGCGGCGATTTCCGGATCTGGCAAGCTGACGTCCGATCAATCCGAGCTAAAACACACAACCCGATCAATACGAGCGAGTTAAAGTAGCCTCACTAGGGCTCGAACCTAGAATAACGGAATCAAAATCCGGGGTGTTACCATTACACTATGAGGCTTTTGCAGCGGCCTTCCGGCCTGCGGCGGGCGGAAACTAAACTGGCTTCCACGGGTTTGGCAACAGGGAAAATTACTTAATGTGTCGGGAATTCCGCGCCGCTTTTTGAAAAGGGCTTTTCCCCATCCGAAAATCCGCCGTTCCTTACGAGGCACCTACGTCCATTCGATTCCTCTGCCTGCCATGAATCTGCTTGTCGGATCAGGTCTGACAGGAAAACCTATCCCTATGATTCCAACCGATGATAGCAGTCCGCATGCTGGTTCCCTGCTGGATATGAAGCAATTCAAGGCCATGTCTGATGGTCTGGGCGAGGATTTGGGAAGCATCATTAGTGATTATTTTGCGAGTTGCGTGGAATTGACCGCCAAATTGGCGGAAGCGGTTCGCTTGGGTGACGTGGAAAAATTCCGTGATGTATGCCATGAAATCAAAGGCGCATCCGGACTACTCGGCTTCCGTGCAATTGCCCAAATCACCGCGGATTGGGAATCCAGCGCCATCGAAGGCCATATTCCCAAAGATGTGGAACTCCCGAAAATTTTGGGCGATCTGGTGATCGAAACAAAGACGCGGGTCAATTCGCTGACACAGGCGGAGACACCCATCTGACAGGCGAGGAGTCGCGATATCGTTTTTCGGAGAATTCCCTTCAGTGAGCGGAAATGGCCACGGCTTTTTCAATCATCGCCTCTGCCATATCGAAATCGACAGCGGTTCTGGCGTGAATCCGGCAAACGGCTTGGCCGGCATGAATCGCAGCGCCGCATTTCACGAGCCGATCGAATCCGACTGCGAAATCCACACCATCGGTGGCCTTCGCTCTGCCAGCCCCAAGTTGCAGCGCTGCTTGGCCGACCAATCCGGCATCCACTTTGGAAATCACCCCGCCATGTGAGGCGATGACGTCGCGGATGATCGGGGCGTTATGAATCCCGGCAAGGTTGGTCAAATCGGCAGGATTTCCTCCCTGATCCGCGACGAGTTGATCAAAACATCGGCGGGCGCTGCCATCGTCGAGGAGTCTTTCCAGCTCTGCGCGCGAAACTCCGGCGATTTTTTCCGACAAATCGAGCACGAGTCCCCGCAGATCTGGAGGGCCGCCCCCTTCAAGGCACTGGATGGATTCAATGACTTCCAGAGCGTTTCCAACAGCGCATCCGAGCGGCTCGTTCATCGGATTTAGAATTGCATGGACTTCCACACCCATTTCCCGGCCCACGGCGATCATGCTGGCAGCGAGCGCTTCCGCATCGGCCTTGGTTTGCATGAAGGCACCGGAGCCGTATTTCACGTCGAGCACAAGGCGGTCGAGGGTTTCGGCCAATTTCTTCGACATGATCGAAGCGGTGATCAGCGCGATGGATGGAACGGTCCCGGTGACGTCCCGGAGTGAGTAGAGTTTTTTATCAGCCGGACAGAAACGATCGGTCTGGCCCATCATCACCACGCCGAGTTTATCGAGCTGGGCGGCCGCTTCATCGAGTGTGATGCGGACCTTGAAACCGGGGATGGATTCGAGCTTGTCCAATGTGCCGCCGGTGATGCCGAGTCCCCTCCCAGAAACCATCGGCACCCAACAACCGGTGCAAGCGACCAGCGGAGCGAGAACCAGCGACACTTTGTCGCCGATCCCGCCGGTGGAATGCTTGTCCACCACCGGAGGATGCCCAGCGCGATGGAAGAAACAATCGCCGCTGTCCATCATCGCCCGGGTGAGAGCCGCGACTTCCGCCGGCGTCATCCCTTTGAAAAAAACCGCCATCGCGAAAGCCGACATCTGATAGTCCGGCACCTCGCCGCTCGTGTAGCCATCGATGAGCTTGCGGATTTCCGCCGGAGAAAGCTCATCACCCTCACGCTTGCGGGCAATCAATGTGGGAATGTGCATTTCAGCGCGAATTAACACACAAACCTCCCTTTCCGCGATGCAAAAATCGGCTAGCCGGGGCGCTGCGATTTCGGCAGCGATGCGACAACCAGATCGTAGGAATGGTCGATGAGTTCACGAACCAGCTTCGTGGAAAGCGACCCATTGAGAACGAGCGTGTTCCAATGGCGTTTGTTCATATGGTAGCCAGGAATGATCGCGTCGTGCTCGTCCCGGAGAACTGCGGCGCGCTCCGGATCGCACTTGAGATTGATGCGGGCGGGAAATTCATCGGGCTGCGTGAGCGCGAACATTTTTCCGCCGACTTTATAGACCAGGACATCCGGTCCGAAGGGTGTGGTTTCTTCAGCTCCGGGCTTGGAAAGGAAATGGGCGATGGCGTCGGGGAGATCCATTGGAAGGAAGTTTCAAATAAATGGATTCACAATACGGAGATCCCCGATCACACGACTATGTTGCAGATCTTCGGAGTATAGAATGGACGCGCCGGATGAGAGCGCAGAGGTAACGATCAGGCTGTCATAATAACGGTATTGGGTATTTCGTTGGATCCGGACAGCCTCCTGATAGATCCGCGCGGACGACATGACCCTGCAGTGGGGAAGGAGGATCGATTCCAGATATTCGCTGAGAAAATCCTGACTTAGCGGAATCGCAAACCGGTGAAGGGCGACTGAACAAAATTCCTGAATCACCTGCCAACTGATCTGCCACGGCTGCTCAGGTGCCATGAGTTCAAGTGCCTTCTTCCGCTTTTCCTCCGCCCTGCGGTCAAAGGCGTAAACAACGATATTTGTATCGAGGAAATAGTCAGCGCTCATTCATTTCTTCCCGGGTAAAGGACCCGCCAGAGTCGAATTGTGACATGCGCTGGATGACATTTTCGGCCATTTTCCGCTTTTCTTCACGGCGCGCGATTTCCTCCAGCCAATCCCGGAAAAGGGCATTCAGGGTGGTTTTCCGCGTTCTCGCTTCCTCGCGAGCAAGCTCGATGAGCTTCTCATCCGCGCTGAGGGTGATGTTTTTCATTAACACGAAAGTAGTGCGCACAGCATCTATGGTCAAGACGCGAGGTTGGCGGGTCATTTCTTGAAAACAATATGGCCATGATCGACATCAGCCAGGATCACGTCGCCATCAAGGAACTTGCCATCGAGGACATCCAGGCTGAGCGGATCCAGCAAGAGATGCTGGATGGTGCGTTTCAGCGGGCGGGCTCCGTAAACCGGGTCGTAGCCTTGATTGCCAATGTATTCCTTGGCGGCCTCGGTGAGGGCGATGCCGAGGCCTTGTTTGGCGAGGCGCTTGCGAACGCGGTCGAGCTGGAGATCGACGATGGTGGTGAGTTCTTCGCGTTTGAGGCGGTCGAAAATGATGATCTCATCGATGCGGTTGAGAAACTCCGGGCGGAAATGACCGCGCAAGGCATCGGTAACCTTGGCTTCGCGCTGCTCGGAATTTTCCTCATGGAGGATGAATTGCGAGCCGATGTTGGAGGTCATGATGAGCACTGTATTTCTGAAATCCACCGTGCGGCCCTGACCATCGGTGATGCGGCCGTCGTCGAGGACCTGGAGCAGAACGTTGAAGACATCCGGGTGTGCTTTTTCAATCTCATCGAAAAGCACCACAGAGTAGGGCTTGCGTCTGACGCGTTCGCTGAGCTGACCGCCCTCTTCGTAGCCAACGTAGCCGGGAGGCGCACCGATCAGACGCGCGACGCTGTGCTTCTCCATGTATTCCGACATGTCGATGCGGACCATGGCGTTCTCGTCATCAAACAGAAATTCAGCGAGCGCTTTCGAGAGCTCGGTTTTCCCAACACCGGTCGGGCCGAGGAAAATGAACGAGCCGATCGGACGATTTTCATCCTGTAATCCGGCCCGGGCACGGCGGACAGCATTGGCGACGGCCTTGATGGCTTTTTTCTGGCCGACGACACGATCCCCGAGGCGGGCTTCCATGGTGACGAGCTTTTGTTTCTCGCCTTCCTGCAAGCGGTTCACGGGAATCCCGGTCCAAGCGGAAACCACGCGGGCAATATCCTCCTCGGTGACCTCCTCTTTCAGCATGGCACCGTTTTTCTGGAGCGTGGTGAGGTGATCCTTCGCCGCGTCGAGTTCCCGATTGGCTTCGGGAATGTCGCCATAAGTGATTTGCGAGGCGCGCGTCAGATCGCCGATGCGTTGGGCGCGCTCCACTTCATTTTTCAAATTCTCGATCTTTTCCTGAGCCGCGCGGACCCGGTCAATGATCGCCTTTTCGTTCCGCCACTGGGCCATCAGGCCGGAGGATTTTTCGCGGAGATTCGCCTGCTCTTCCTTCACCTTGTCGAGGCGCGCGGCGGACGCCTTGTCGGTTTCCTTTTCGAGGGCTTTTTTCTCCATTTCCAATTGGAGAATCTGGCGTTCCAGCACATCGATTTCGGTGGGCATGGAATCGAGCTCGATCTTGAGTCGGGACGCTGCCTCGTCGATAAGATCAACGGCCTTGTCCGGTAGGAAACGATCGGAAATATAACGGTCTGATAGCGCGGCAGCGGCAATGATCGCGTTGTCCTGGATGCGCACGCCATGATGAACTTCGTAGCGTTCCTTGAGTCCCCGCAGGATGGCGACCGTATCTTCGACGGACGGCTCGCCGACCATCACCGGTTGGAAACGACGCTCGAGCGCGGCGTCCTTTTCGATGTGTTTTCGATATTCGTCGAGAGTGGTCGCGCCGATGGTCCGCAGTTCACCGCGGGCGAGTTGCGGCTTGAGAAGGTTGGAGGCATCCACCGCGCCCTCGCTGGCTCCGGCTCCGACAATGGTATGCAACTCGTCGATGAAGAGGATGATCTGACCTTCGGAATCGGTGACCTCTTTCAAGAATGCCTTGAGGCGTTCTTCAAATTCGCCGCGGTATTTTGCCCCGGCCAGCATGCCTCCGAGGTCCATGGTGATAATGCGCTTGTTCTTCATCGCTTCCGGCACGTCACCAGAAACGATGCGCCGGGCGAGGCCCTCGACGATGGCGGTCTTGCCGACGCCGGGCTCGCCGATGAGGACCGGGTTGTTTTTGGTGCGGCGGGAAAGCACCTGCAGGACACGCCGGATTTCATGATCGCGGCCGATGACGGGATCGATCTTCCCCTCACGGGCACGAGCCGTTAGGTCGGTGCCGTATTTTTCGAGTGTCTGATATTTTCCTTCGGGTGAATCGTCGGTCACTTTTTGGGAACCCCGCACGCTGGTGATGGCTTCGCGGGCTTTTTTCTCATCAAGCCCGGCTTCCTTCAGGAGCTTTCCCGCAGGCGAATCCCCTTTCAACGAACCAAGGATGAAATGTTCGACGCTGAGGTAGTCATCCCCCAACGACTCGCGGGCCGCATCGGCGGCGTCCAGCGTGGAGCGAAGTCCGACGCTGATCTGCGGCTGGGTGGAAGCCCCCTGGACACTCGGCTCACGGGAAAGTGCCGCAGCAACGGAGGCTTTGAGACGTCCGATGTCGATGCCCGCTTTTTGCAGGATCGGCACGGCGATGCCGCCTTCCTGTTGGAGCAGCGCAAGCAGGACATGCGCGCTTTTCAGCTCCGAGTGTGCGGATTTCGAAGCAATGCTTTGTGCGGATTGCAGAGCTTCCTGGAGTTTCTGAGTGATTTTTTCCAATCCCATAACAGCATACTGACGCATGGCTGTCCCTGAGTCAAATTCCGTTGCATCGCGTCGCCTGCCATTTTCCCAGCATGAATTCCCTATGATCGATATCAGGCGTGGCGCAAACGCCTTCGCGTGGTAGAAACCCGCCATGGAATTGCGTCAATTGAAGCACTTTTTGGCCGTGGGTGAGGCTGGAAGCATTACCGCAGCAGCGAGAAAACTCCGCCTCACCCAACCCGCGCTGAGCCGCCAGATCAAGGCGCTCGAGGAGGAACTGGACACTTCCCTGCTTGAGCGTGGAGCGCACTCCATCGCGCTCACACCGGCTGGAGATGTGTTGGTCGCCGAGGCGCGGAAATTGCTACGATTCAGCGAGGCGATGATTGAAAAAGTCAAAGCCACCGCTGCCGGAGAGCCCCTGCGGGTGGGCTACGCGCCCTCGCTTGCAGGAGAATTCCTATCCATCGCGATCGAGCGCTTCACCCAGTTCCACCCTCGCGTGCGGGTGAGCCTTTACGATTGGTCGTCGGCCGAAATGAGAACCGGGCTGGCAAATGGAAAACTGGATCTGATAGTCGCCGCACCGTGCGTCGGATTGCAGGAGCCGATCCGCTGGGTGGCGTTGCGGGATTATGGCTGGCAACTCGTGATGCCGGCGAATCATCCGCTGGGGAAAAAGAAGAGCATTTCCGCCAAGGATCTGTCAGGGCAGCGGCTCTTGTTATATGATCGCGAGCATTATCCCGATTACTGGGACCGCGTGACGGGATTTTTCAAGGAGCACAACCTTCAGGCAAAAATCGCCGGGGAATTCGACGGAGTGAGCAGCCTCACCGCCGCACTTGAGGGAAACCTCGGGATCGCCCTGTTAGCGACCGTTCCGATCGACCGGGGGCAACGCCAGCGGCTCATCACCCGGCCACTGGATCAGGAACCAAGCCGGATCGAAGTGGCGGCGGGGATTTCCACCGATGCGGCGAACTCGCCGCAGGTGCTGGCGTTCATTGAGGAGCTGAAACGAGCGGCAGGTGAATCCTGACGCGGAACCTCATTTTTCAGGCGCTGTCTCGTCGCCGTAGAAGCTCTTGATATAGCCGTATTCCACAAGCGTGTCCTGCCAAGGAGCCAGCACGTTGGGGTCGGTGAAAATACGTCCTGCGATTTGAAGCCATTCCTCAGCTTTGATCAAATTGTTGGCATCGTAGGCCAATGCAGCCTGTGCGTAATAATAGAACGGTGAATCATCGAGGAAATCGTATTTTCCAGCAAGGATGGTGGCCTCGTCGTTCAACCCGAGCTTCTTCTTGCAAAGCAGGATCTTGAATTCCACGAGACGGCTCAGTGCGGTATTCGCAGCCGGTATTTCCTTGAGGATTTTCTCCAACAGGTCGTGGGATTTTTTCCACTCCTTGGTGCAGAAATAGACTTCTGCGATGTTGAATTCGATGCTCGGGTTATCCTTGGACAGGGCGGAGGCCTTTTTAAACTGGTCGAGCGCCTTGTCGAACGCGCGCATTTCTACAAAGCAACTGCCGCGCATGTTGAGAACTTCCGGGCTATCGGCGAAGATCTTTTCCGCCTTATCAATCTCCTCAAGGGTCTCGAAAACGCGCTTCTGTTGGAAAAGCCGGTTCGCCTCACCGAGATGCTTGATGAATTCCTTGCGGTTTTCTTCAGGAAGATTGAGGAAGGCCTGCTGGTTCGGAAGGAGTTCCTGCTTGCCTGCCGCCGGAGTTTTTTCGGCCGGTTTGGCTGTGTCCTGGGCCACCAGCGGGGTCATCGAAAAGAGGAGGGAGAGGAGGGAAATTACTTTCATAAGACGTGTGAATAAACGGAAGCTAGACAGCAAATTTGAAAACGGCAAGCGGTCCTTCAATCGGTTTTTCGTCACCAAATCGCCTTCATCCAGAGGAAACTCGATTTTTCCTTTTGTCGAGGTCCCTGCCGGGTGTTTTCTGAGCGCGCGCATGAATATCGGTCTCGCTCAAATCAACCCGGTCGTCGGAGATTTCCCCGGCAACGCGAAACGCATCCTCGCCGCCTACCGGGAATGCCTGGACGCCGGTGCGGAGTTGGTCGTGACTCCGGAGCTGTCACTCGTCGGCTATCCACCACGGGATCTGGTTTTCAAATCGCAATTCGTCCCGAAATGCCTGCAAGCGCTCGATTATCTCGCCGGAGAAATCCGTGAGGTCCCGCTGCTCGTCGGCTACGTGGACCACCATCATCCCTCCCGCCCGGGAAAGCCGTTCCGCAACGCCGCAGCTTGGCTGGAGAACGGCAAAATCCAGCATCGCGTGTGGAAAACCCTGCTTCCGACTTACGATGTTTTCGACGAGCGCCGCTATTTCGAGCCCGGCGAATCCAGCGAGCCGATCCTATGGAAAGGCAAACGCATCGGTGTGACGATCTGCGAGGACATCTGGACCGAGGACTATTTGCAGCGGCCGTTTTATGATCGCGACCCTGTGGATGAACTCAGCGCCAAAGGCATCGACCTCCTGCTCAATCTCAGCGCCTCCCCTTTCCACCTCGGCAAGCCCCGCCTCCGCCGCGCCATGATCGGTGGCATCGCCCGCAAGGCGAAAGTCCCGGTCGTCTATTGCAACGCCGTCGGCGCCAATGACCAACTCGTTTTCGATGGCCATTCGCTCGTCACCGATGCCAACGGCCGCATCGCCACCCAACTTCCTGGTTTTGAAACCGCGTGCTGCGTGGTGGATCCATTTCAAAACGTGGAAAACGACGCGCCCATCGACGATTGCGATCCCGAGCAACTCTACCAGGCCCTTGTCCTCGGCGTCCGCGACTATGTCACGAAATGCGGATTTTCCAGCGTCTGCCTCGGACTCAGCGGTGGGATCGATTCCGCGCTCACCGCCACCATCGCAGCCGATGCGCTGGGGCCGGAAAACGTCGTGGGCCTCACGATGCCCAGCCCATATTCCTCGCGGGGCAGTGTGGATGATTCGTTCGCTCTCGCCAAAAACCTCGGCATCCCATGCACCGAAGTTCCGATCCGCGGAACCTTCGAGGCGATCAAGGAAACCATGCAGCCCGTCTTCGCCGGAAAACCCGAGGACGTCACCGAGGAAAACATGCAGGCCCGCATCCGTGGCCTGCTCCTGATGTCACTCTCCAACAAGGACAACCACCTGCTTCTGACAACCGGTAACAAAAGCGAACTCGCGGTCGGCTATTGCACTATCTACGGCGACATGTGTGGCGGGCTTGCCGTGATTTCAGACCTGCCGAAAGTGCGAGTTTACGAAGTCTGCCGCTGGATCAACCGCGACCGCGAAATCATTCCTTGGAACACCATCGACAAACCGCCCAGCGCCGAACTCCGGCCCGATCAAAAGGACCAGGACACGCTCCCTCCTTATCAAGTGCTCGATAAAATCCTCGAACTCTACGTCGAGTGCCAGCTTTCCGCCGATGAAATCATTTCCCGCGGCTTTGAGGAATCCACCGTCCGCTGGATCCAACGCCGCGTGGATCTCAACGAATGGAAACGCCATCAAGCCGCACCCGGACTGCGGGTGACCTCCAAAGCGTTCGGCATGGGACGCCGGATGCCGATCGTCCAAAGATTCATCGGCTGATATCCCTTTCCCCAAAAATTCCACCTTTCCCCCAAATGACTCTCACCGATGCCCGCAAGATTCTCGGACTCGATCCGGACGAAGATCCGCGCAATCACCTCGCCGAGTTCAAGGATGCCCGCGAACGCATGGCCGAGCTGGTACGCGGCGCTCCTAACGACACACTTGCGGACCGCTATCAAAAAGGGCTCATCGAGTTCGATCAGGCGCTCGCCGCTGTCCAGGAACACCTCGAAGCAACCGGCCTCTCCGCGCCTCCATTTCCCTCGAAACCGCTCGGCAAAAAGCCGGAGCCCCCTGCCCCCGAGGACAGCGACAAGGAAACCGCTCCACCACGCAAGCGATCCGTATCTATTTTCGCCTGGCTGCTCATTCTGCTGATCGCCGCGTGCGGCAGTGGCTGGTTCTATCTAAAAAGCGAGGAAAACAAAAAGGCGCACAACCAGACCCGCATCGCATTTCTCGAAAGCGTCGGATCGAAATCCATCGAAAGCCGCAGTTGGCCGGAAGCCACCAAAGCATTTGATGAAATCGAAAAACTCTCACCCGGCTCCGAAATCGCACGGTTGGGACGCCGCAGCATCGAAGCCGACATGGCTGAGGAGCAAACCCAATTCGTCGGCTACTGGACCGGCCAAGCCATCACCGAACTGGAGTCCGGCCGCCTCAACGAAGCCACCGCCGCCGCCCGTCAGGTTCTCGATAAATATCCGAACCACCCGGAAGCCACCGCTATTTTGAACAAGATCGCCGCAGCAAGAGCCATGCAATCCCGCATCGATGCTCTCACCACTGCGCGAGCCCAAATGGATGAGCGGAAATGGAATGACGCCATTCTGACGGCCAAAACGATCCTCGCCAACTCGCCTGATGACGCTGATGCGAAATCCATCGTCGCCGATGCCACCGCCGCGCTGGACAAGGCGACCGCCAATCAGGCCCGCGCCGCCGAGCTTCTGAAAAACGCCCTTGCCCGCGATCACGGGCAGTTCGATCAAGAAGCTCTCGATTGGCTGCGGGAAGCCCGTTCGCTCGATCCCGAGAACGCTCAAATCGCCGCACAGTTGGAGAAAATTTCCAGCTACACCCGCACCCTCCGCGTCCCGGAAGATTTCGCCACGCCCGAGGAAGCACTCGCCCAAGCCCATGATCGGGACCGCATCGTTCTCGCCGCGCAAACTTGGAAGGGCCCGCTGAGCATCAATGTCGCCGTGGTTCTCCAAGGCAGCGATGCGACCCAAACCATCATCGAGTGCCCGGCGGAAAACGGCAGTGCCATTACCATCGGACCCGGCGCGAAGGGAGCGCACGTCAGCGGCATCACTTTCCGCCACGAGTCGTTCGCTGTCGGCACCGAACGTTTTTCCGTCGCTCTCGTCCGCGGTGGCAGTTCGACTTTTGTCGATTGCCGCTTCAATGACGCCAGCGGTCACGGACTTGCGGTCATCGAAAAAGGCGGGGCCACCGTCCAGCGCTGTCGCTTTACCGGCAACGGATGGGATGGCATCGCCGCGATCGGCCAAGGCAGCACGCTTGAAGTGACGGACTCCGAATGCATCGACAACTTCGAGCATGGGATCGAGTCGTGGGACGGTGCCACTGTCACACTCACCAACAACCGTTGCGAAGGAAACACCGGCAACGGCATCCACGCCGACAACGGTCAGGCGTCCGCCACGATTACCGGAAACCAGCTCATCGCCAACCGTGAGTTCGGCCTCGTTCTTGATAGCGCCGCCAACGGAAAAATTTCAGGAAACACCGCCCGCGCCAATCTCCTCGGCGGCATCGTCATCCGCGCCGCTGCGGGGAAATTGCCAGTCACTAGCAATGCGGCCACGCTGAACCAAGGACCCGGCCTCGTCCTTGAAAAAGGCCTCGTAGCCAGTTCCTACGCCAGCAACACCCTCACCCAAAACGCCAGCTCACAGCTTCTCGCGGACGCCAACCTCTCCCAACGCGACGACACGTCCGCCACGAAAACCCCGACGCCACCTCCCGCTACCAAGGACGAAGTCCCCCACGCCACGGTCATCGAGGAACCCGAGCCGGAAACGCAACCGGAGCACTGATGCCATAAAAGCGAATGGGATTTTCCCGCTTAAGGAGAATGGACGCCCCCGTCCATTCCATTCTTTTTCGATAAGGGCTATACGGTTTGACTTGGACTGCGTGCAGCCTGCTGCTGCTTTCGGCCACGCAGCCCGCTGCGAGCCGTCGTGGCCAGCAGGCTGGCTCACGCAAA
>JBDSZP010000175.1:0-24555 GCA_039925065.1 Luteolibacter sp. | reverse complement strand
GGGGCGGGTTCGGGGAGCTTGGGGGCGGGCTCGCCCAGCTCGCCTAGCAGGGCGCGGACGGTGAGGCGGGTTTTGCGGGCGGCCGAGCCGAGGTAGCCGTAGTGTCTTATGCGGGTGAGGCCTTTTGGGAGGACGTGGTGCAGCCAGCGTCGGATGAATTCGTGGGGGTGCAAGGCCATGACGGCGGATCTACCAGTGGTGCGGGAGGTCCAGCGGAGGAGGATGTTTCCTTGCTGGTCATAACCTAGCAGCCGCTTGGCGGAGAAGGCGCTGCGCTGGACGTGGAGGGCCTCGCTGAGGCGCAGGCCGCACTGATAGGCGAGGGTGAAGCAGGCGCGGTAACGACCGTCGCGGAAGGTGCGCAGGAGCTTGGCGACTTCCTCGCGGGTGAGGACGTGGGGCAGTGGCTCGATGCGCTGAATGTGGATTTTCGCCCGGATTTTCCAGGACTTGCCGAGGTGGTCGCGGTAGAAGGTGCGTAGGGCGCAGACGGCTTGGTTGAGGGTGGAACCGGAGAGCTTGCGGTCGGCCTGGAGGTGGATGAGGAAGTCGAGGACCTGGCGCGGATCAAGATCCGGTAGTCCGGCGTCCGGGTAATGGTCGGCGAGCTGGGAGGCCCAGCCCAGGTAGGTCTTGATGGAGCGCCCGCGCAGTCCTTTGAGCTGGACGAAGCGGAGATAGTCCTGATACCACTCGGTGGTGGTGATGTTCCGGCTAGATGATGTGCTTTTTTTTCATAGGGGGCCTATTCTGCCGGACTCGCCACGTCTCATGAATACCGTGAAGACGGCACGCTCTGCGAAGGGAAATCGCCGCGCAGCGGCTCTGTTCAACAAGACGCTCCATCCAACGGCGGGTAACGCTCCTGTTTGAATTCGAGCTTCCCACCCCGCCGTGGATGAGCTAGACGTTGCTAGAAATTACACCGATGATTGCCCAAATCCAGCAACTCCGTTCCATGATCGAAGTTCCGATTTCCGAGGCCAAGGAGTTGCTCGTGGTGTGCAATGGCGATTTGCAAGCCGCTTATACTTTGGCGATGGATCGGAGAATTGGCCCTATCGTTACGGCCACCAGGCTTGATCGAGATGTTGTGGCAGATGCATTCCTGAAGAATGGGCAGAATGGTGAGCGGACAGTTGAGTATCTTCGATATCTCGCCGATCCCGTCGCATTCGAAGAATCACGGCGACCCAAGGTCTCGGAGTTGATCGCTGCGATTGAGCAGGCGGACGACGTTTACACGATGCTAGAAGCTTGTGACGCCTATGGGGATCCTGGCATTGAGGAGTTGCGCGTCTGTCCACAGGTGGTTCAGGTCCTTGTTTGTCTCGGCGTATTTTATTCATACTATCTTACGGATACGGATGCTCTGCTGCGTTATTACCCAACTGAATACCACGACAAGATCGAACGAGCTCTGCGTTCAATTGGGCATCCATCGACTGCAGAACGCTACCGTCAGGACGTGACCGCAGTGCTGCAAAGCAACGAGAATTTTTCAGCATTTTTGGCTGAGCAGGAAGCTTTCGCCAACAGCCTGCGGGAGTTTTGCTTGACCCATGTTGAGGAGATTTTCTCTTGGCAGATGCAACGAAATGCAGAAGCAGAACAAGCCACGGCTGGACAACCCGCTACCCGCCCCTTGTCGAAATGAACCTCGTAGCCACAACCTTCAACCCTCTTGCAGCGTGGCGTTCCCGGTAGCGGGTGCCAGCGCTCATCGTTCTGCTTAAAATGTTCTCCTCCCAACTCGGCGAACAGCTTCGCGGCAGGAAGGGCCTCGCAGACATTTTTACCCGCACAGCGGGCGCACCCTTCATCTGCTTGGGCGCTCGTCTCGCGATCACCAAATGATCGTGATGCCGGACCATTCGTAGCTGGCAGCGAGCAAGATCTAGTAATTCTTCTGGAAAAACCCAACATTCCAAAATGAGATCATCCTGAAGGCGGGCCGGAGTTCCTCCTTGACCGTGGAAGCGTTTGCCTTTTGGGTCCGCGCCGCCTGCCCCGAGATGATTCGCTCAATGATCAGACCTCCGTCGGTGGTTCGTTCGGGTTGTCGAAAATAGATGGCTTTTACCGGGCCGTTGCCCATGTGGAGCGGCTTGGGCTGTGAACTCATTCACGGACACTTTATCTTAAAAATTTTGTATATCTTTGTATGTTTGGAAATCTATTTCAGAAAAAGCGAGGCACTTGGAAAGACGACGCGCTTGCAGGTTTGACGACTGCTCTTGCCTTGGTTCCGGGTTCGATTGCCTTTGCTTTTGTCGCGGGGGTTCCGCCCATTTCTGGCCTTTATGCGGGATTCTTCATCTGTCTGATCACCGCTGCTTTCGGTGGCCGACCGGGCATGATCTCGTCTGCGGCGGGTTCCCTGGCGGTGGTGATGGTGGCGTTGGTCGCTGAAGGAAACCGCCGCGGCGGGGTTGGGGCGGGTTTCGAATACTTGTTGCTCACCGTGATGCTGATGGGAGTGATCCAGGTAATGATCGGTGCGTTGAAACTGGGTAGATTCATCCGATTGGTTCCTCATCCCGTCATGATGGGATTTGTGAACGGGCTGGCGATCGTGGTCTTCCTCTCGCAACTCAAGATGTTTCACGAGCGGAATGGAGCCGTTGTCGGCGAGTGGCTCCACGGCTCCGCTCTCTGGACGATGTGCGGGTTAGCGGCTCTCACGATGGCAATCGTGTATATTCTTCCCCGATTTACCAAAAAGGTTCCGTCGCCGCTGGTTGCGATCATCGTGGTGAGTTTGATTGCGGCGTTCGGGATATCCACCCGGACGGTGGGCGATCTTTCAAGCGTCCAAGGAGCTTTGCCCACGTTGCATTTGCCGCGAGTCCCCATGACTTGGGAAACCCTCGGGTTTATATTTCCCTACGCGGTGATTCTCGCGCTCGTGGGGCTGGTTGAAACCCTGATGACTTTACAGCTCATCGACGAGATGACCGATACACGCGGCAAGGGAAACCGTGAGGCGCTGGTGCTTGGAATTGCTAACATTGTGACCGGCGCTTTCAAGGGCATGGGCGGATGTGCGCTGGTCGGTGAGAGTCTGATCAATATCGGTTCGGGAGGGCGCGGCCGGATGTCGGGCGTTTTCGCGTCGTTTGCTCTTCTGGCCTTCATTTTGATAGGCTCGCCCCTGATCGACCGCATCCCGATCGCGGCGCTGACGGGCGTGATGTTCGTTGTGGTGATCGCGACCTTCGAGTGGACCAGTTTCAAGACGATCGGAAAAGTCCCGCTCAGCGATGTGCTCATTATCATCGCGGTTACAGCGATCACGGTATGGAAAGATCTGGCAACGGCGGTAATCGTTGGGGTGGTTCTATCAGCCTTGGTGTTCGCTTGGAAAAGCGCGAAGCATGTCCGGATTTCGGTGGTTCGGGACTCCGATGCCGAACGGATCTATCGAATGGAAGGGCTGCTGTATTTTGGTTCCGTGCGTGATTTCGCCGAAAAATTCAGGCCTGCTTCCGATCCTCAACGAGTTGTCCTGGACTTCCACGAATCGCGGGTATGCGACTTGTCCGGACTTGAAGCGATCCAATCATTGGCGGAGAGATATCGTAAAATCGGCAAAACCCTGGAAGTCAGACATCTTTCACCAGACTGCCGGCGAATGCTTGAGCGGGCGGGATCCTTTGTGGAAATCGCTGTCGCCGAGGATGATCCTGTCTATTTGGTGGCGCGAATCCCTTCGTAGTGGGCGAACAGAAATTATCCCCCTGAAAGGTCGCGATTGGGGCGGTCGGGCGTGCCCCGGTATAGCTCCCCGTTGGGGCGCATGAATCGGATGATCGATGACCCAGCCCGATGGGCTGGGCTGAGGAATTGCGGGCCGTTGGCCCGGAAGACGTCTCGGGCAGGGGACGCGCCTGGCCATGAGGGCACCCTTCTGTTGGCTGCGTGTCCCGTCCGTCTTCGATCTAACTGGTGCGGACGTTTCTTCATTCGCCGGGCTCATCTGCGTGGCCGGCTCCGGCAGTTCACCTCGCGCCGGCGGCCTTGAGTTTCGCGATGGCTTCGTCGAGGCGGGAGCGGGTAGCAGTTAGGTCGGCGTTGAGGTTGCGGAGTTTGGCATCGCGGGCGGCGATGGCGGCCTCCCAGGCTTTGAGTTGCTCGCGGGCGGCGGTGAGCTCGGATTGGAGGTTGCCGGTCTGGTGGTCTTGTCCGGCGAGAATACGGGTGGCTTCCTCGGTGGATTTACGGGTGATCTCGATGGTTTCCTTGAGTGCTGCGATGTCTTTCTCCAATGCGGCGGAATGTTTGGCTGCTTCCGCGAGTTGGTCTTGGGTGCTGGTGAGTTCCGAATGGAGCAGGGAAATATCCATCAGGTAGGTGCGTTCCTTGCTCCATTGGGCGGTGACCAGGCCGATGAGGGCGAGGCAGCCGATGACGTTGATGATGGGCAGGACGCGGGTTTTCACGCTTCAGTGAGTGGGGTTTTTCGATTCGAAGCTGACCTTCTCAATTCCGGCATCGCGCACCGCGTTGAGCACGGCGAGGACCTGCTTGTGGCGCGAGTTTTCATCTGCGGAAATGAGGACGCGGGATTCCTTCGGCGTGGCTTGGGCTTTGAGGCGGGCGGTGATTTCTGAGAGCGTGACGATTTTCCGATCCCAGGTGGCGACACCGCTGGCATCGATGGCGATCTGGAACGGCGGCGTTTTGGAATCGGCGATGCCGGTGGAGGCGGCGGGTAGGGCGAGGGGAACGCGGTGGAGCTGGGTCATGCTCAGGCTGACTAACATGAACGAAGCCAGCAGGAAAAACATGATATCGATGAGCGGGATGATCTCGATCCTTGCTTCGTCGCCCTCGTCATCGGAGGAGCTGCTTTTGAGGTGGACGGGCATCAGCGCGGGGGAAGGTTTGCGGCGAATTTTTCCAGATCATGACCATGCTCTCTGGCGGATTTCACGAGCAACTCGGTGTGGTTGATCCACCGCTCCAGCGAACCGCGCAGAACTGAGACGCGCTTGCGGAAAAAGTTGTAAGGTAGCAGGCAGAGGATGGCGATGGAAATGCCGCAAGCGGTGGCGATGAGCGCTTCGGAAATCCCGCCGGACACTTTCGAGGCTGCGAGTTGGTCGTCACCGATGGACGAGAACGAGCCCATGATACCGACGACCGTGCCGAACAATCCCAACAGCGGGGCGAGTGTGATGAGCGTGCTGATGACCCACATGCGGGCCTCGGATTTCTCGATGAGATGGGTAGCGTGAAGCTGCATGGCGGCGAGCATGGAGGTGTGGGCGTGGGTCATGCCTTCGGATAGATTGCGGAGGAATGGATCGGGGGTGGCCTGGCCGAGTTTCCACGCGGTGGCGAAATCCCCGCTGCCGATGGCGGTGCGGGCCTTTTCCTGTTTGTCCGACTGGAGGAGCGAGCGGAAGCGCAACCACCAAATGGTGCGATCCAACAGGACGCAGAGGGCGAGGAAAAAGACGGCGAGGATGGGCCACATGACCCAGCCGCCTTTGATGAATGTTTCGATGACGATGTTTGCGAGCACGGTGGTGTTAGTCCAATTTGAAAGTGATGGTGCGTTCGAGTGTGATGAAATCGCCGGGTGGGAAACTCCAGCTCAAGACGGTGCGGACGGCGGTCTGGTTGAGCAGCGGCCACCGGGAGGGATTTTTGGCAAAAGCGGCGGTGACCCGGCCGTCGGAATTGACGCAAAACTCGACGACGACTTTGCCCTCCTGGCGATTGCGTCGCGAAAAGGGTGGAAAGTCGGGCGCAGGCGTGTGGCCGGCGGCCAAGCGGTCTTGCAAGGACATGCCGTTGCCGACCCTGCCATTTCCGGGAGCACCGGATGAGGCGGGATTTCCCGAGGTGGTGGCCGTCGGTTTCCTGCTGGAGACGTGCTGGGGAGCGGGACGGACGGCTGGGGCAGTGGAGGGAGATTGCTGTAGATCGGGGATTTCTGGAAGAGGCGCGGTGCTTGGGATATCCGGCAGGGCGGGCGGAGCGGGTGGGATTTCCGGTGAGGCTGCGGCGGTTTGCTCAGGCGCTGGGGTGGGCGCTTCATCGCTGACCGTGATGTCTGGTGTCACATTGAGCACTTCCAGTTTCTCGAAATGAACGCGGTCGTGGACCAACTGCCCACCCGGCAAAATCACACCTACCGTGCCGAAGCCGACGACACTCAGCCAGGCGGCGAGCGTGCCGATATTCAGCGCGTGGAAGAGGGAATTCATGGACGGGGGTGCGGAAAACTATTGGCTGGTGGCAGTGCTGACAACGCTGGAAACGGCCGGGCCGGGGCGCTTCTTAGGGCGGACGAGATATTTGGGATCGGCGATGGACCTTTGGCCGTAGATAGGCAACATCCGCGCCGTTTCATGTCCGCTCTCCTCTCTGCCAACGAAATTCGCCTGACTTACGGTTACCAAACGCTGCTCGACGGCGTCACGCTTGCGGTGTCCGCAGGTGAGAAAACCGGAATGGTCGGCCGCAACGGCTGCGGGAAAACCTCGTTGCTGAAAATCCTCACCGGCCAGCAAATGGCGGACTCCGGGGAAATTTCCCTGCGCCGCGCACTTCGTGTGGGCTATCTGCCGCAGGAATTCGAGCTCGATTCGGAACTGACGGTGCATGAAAACATCGCTTCGGGCGCTGCCGATATCGTCGAAGCGATCCGCCGTTATGAGAATGGAGAGGGCAGCGACGCGGAACTCAACGATCTCCTGCATCTCATCGATCACACCGACGGCTGGAATCTCGACGCACGGATCAAGGCGACTGCGACCGCACTAGGAACGCCGCCGCTGGACGCGATGGTCGGGCCGCTTTCCGGTGGAGAAAAACGCCGGGTCGCGCTTTGCCGGGCGCTGGCATGTCAGCCGGATTTGCTGCTGCTCGACGAGCCGACGAACCATCTGGACGCCGAGTCGATCCGCTGGTTGGAGGAATATTTGAAAGGCTTCCCCGGTGCGGTGATCTTCGTGACGCACGATCGCTATTTCCTCGATGTGATTGCCACGCGGATCATCGAAATCGATCAGGGCCGCGCGTTTTCCCATCCGGGAAACTACACGGCGTTTCTTGAATCGAAGGCGATCCGCCAGCAGATCGCGAGTCAGACCGAGCGCCGTCGCCAGCGTTTCCTGCGGGAGGAGCTCGAATGGGTGAGGTCCGGGGTGAAAGCGCGCGGAACCAAGCAGCGCACCCGGTTGGACAAGTTTTACGAAATCGAAGGCATGGAAGCGCCGCCGGAAGAGCGCGAAATGGATCTGCTCATCCCGCCGCCGCCGGACTTGGGAAACATCGTGGTCGAGCTGGAAGGTGCTGGCGTGAATGTCGGCTCCGAGACCTCGCCGCGGTGGTTGTTCCGCAATCTCACTTACAAGCTGCGCCCGGGCCAGTGCACCGGCATCGTCGGCAGAAACGGCGTGGGAAAAACGACGTTGCTCAAACTCTGTCTCGGCCAGATCGAGCCGACCGAAGGAACCGCTGTGACCGGCAAGCGCGTGAAGGTGAACTACATCGACCAGACGCGCATGCAACTCGATGGCACCGGATCGCTGCTAGATGAAATTTCCGACGGCAACGAGAAGCTCATGTTCGGCAATCAACAGCTCGGCGCACGGAACTATCTCCGGCGTTTCCTTTTCGACGACAAGCGCATCAACGAGCGGGTCGATCTTCTATCAGGTGGCGAGCGTGCCCGGCTGATGCTGGCGAAGGTTTTGAAAAACGGTGGAAATCTCATCGTGCTCGACGAGCCGACGAACGACCTCGACCTGCCGTCGCTGCGGATGTTGGAAGAGGCGCTTGCCGCGTTTGATGGCTCGGTGATCGTGGTTTCCCATGATCGCTATTTCCTCGATCGGATTTGCGATCAGATCATCGCTTTCGAAGATGGTGGCGTGAACGTCCAGGAGGGAAATTACTCCTACTATCTGGAAAAACGTCAGGCCCGCGAAGCGTCGGAGCGCATCCAAGCGCAGGCCGCTGCGAGGGAGGCCGCCGCCCGCCAGAAGGCTGCGGCTGTCGCCACGACTCCGGTGAAAAAAGGCCGCAAGCTGAGTTTCAACGAGAAAAACGAACTCGAAGGCATGGAGACCGCGATTCACGCGATCGAGCAGGAAGCCGAGGGCATCGAGGCGCTGCTTCATGATCCAGATTTCCAAGCGAAACGCTTCGCGGAGATTCCCGAACTGGTGGAAAAGCTCGAGGCAGCGAAAGCGAATGTCGCGAAGCTCTACACGCGCTGGGAAGAGCTGGAAGCGCTCCGCGAGGCTGCGATGTGAAGTGGTCCGCACAGTCCCCTGTGCGGTCTTACGTTGCAGCAGGACCATCCTGAAAACAAAGATTCCGCACAGGGGGGCTGTGCGGTCCACTTTGCCGCCGCTACCGTTTGAAGTGCTCCCAGCCGCCGGCTAGTGATTGGCTCGCGCTGGCATCCGCGATCCTGCCGATGCGGGTGAGGGGAACATCCGGGAACGGCCAGGCGGCGAGTAGTGCGGGAAGCCGTTCGGGCTCGATGGTGAACAATAGTTCGAAATCCTCTCCATCGCCGAGGGCTTGTGCCGCGGTGCAGTCCGGAGTGACGGGAAGGGCCGCTTCGTCGATTTGAAATCCACAGCCGGAAGCGGTGGCGAGGCGCGGAAGGTCTTTCGCGAGGCCATCGGATAAATCCATCATGGCGGTGGGTTTGAAATTGGAAACCAGCCAAGCTGCCTCGTCGAGACGTGGGGTGAAATCGAGATGCTTCCCATGGATCGATCCGCCGAGTTTTCCGGTGACGAGCAGGACGTCGCCGGGTTTTGTCGTGGAGCGGAGGACGACATGCTCGCGAAGGGCACTGCCCGTCGCGGCGATGGAAATCACGGCTGCGGAACCTGCGGGAACACCGGACGTTTCACCGCCTGCGAGGAAGCCGCCGAATTTTTCCAAACAATCGCCAATGCCGCGATAGAGGTCTTCCACCCAAGTGACGGAGGTTTCCGGCGGGAGTGCGAGGGTGACGAGAAAATGCTCGGGCCGACCACCCATGGCCGCGAAATCCGAGATGACGCGGGCGACGGATTTCCAGCCGACGGCACGCGGCGGAGCACTTGGAAGATAGTGAATGCCCGCGACGAGAGCGTCGGTTTTCAGAAGCTGAAGGGTGGGGGACTGCGGGCCGGAATCGATCACCGCGCAGTCGTCGCCGGGACCGGCTGCGGAATCAGGATCGCGTGGAACCAGGCGGATGAGGCGGTCGATCAAAGCGTCCTCACCGATGTCGCGGAGTGTCTTCACTGCCCGGGATCAATTGGGAGATGATAATAGCGGGCGGCGACCTGGATGAGGACGGTCGCACCATTGAAGCAGAAATGCACGGCGATGGATGCCCACAGCGATCCGGTTTTTTCGTAAACGAACACCAGCACGCAGCCGAAGATGAAAAGCGGCAGCAAGGCACTGAGGCTGCCATGGGCGGAGGCGAACACGAGCGCCGAGAAGATCCCGGCGACCCATGGTCCGGCGAACCTTTTCGCAGCGGGATAGAAATAGCCGCGGAAGACGATTTCCTCACAGACTGGCGCGGCGATCACGGCGGCAAATGCCATGAGCCCGAGGACCAGCGGGTCATTGGAGTTTTGCAGAAGTTTGACCGTGTCCTGCACGGCATCGACGCCGAGGGATTCCATCCAAGTCGAGTAACCGGAGATTTGAAGCGCGCCCATGAAGATCCACATGGCAACGACGGTGAGCGGTGCTATCAGAAATGCCCAGGGCCAGGACCGCCAGTGGAGGCCGAGCCATTCGACGGGGCGGATGCGTTTGATCACGATCATGGTCACCACGCCGGCGGTGATGAATTGAAATCCGATGGAGGTGAGGAGTCCTCTGATGTCGAGCACGAGATCCGCCTTCTCGGAGGCGCGCACGGAACCGATCACCAACGCGAAAAACACGAGGTAAATCATCGCGAGGCCGATGAGGTCGAGAGGCTGGTAAAACCAAGTGGGCACTTTGCCCGGAGTCAGCGGCGGCGGCAACTCAAGCGACGACGGAGTTTCATAGGGTGATTCTTCGTCGCACGAAATCGACTCAATCAACACCTGGGTCGATGAGCTTTTGGCCAGCAATTTTCTCGCGATGGCGGAAATTCCGAAAATCCCCAAGGCCGAGAGAAACGTGGTGGTGACGACAAATTCTGTGGGATCGGGCATATGACTTCGCGTTGAACCTGCGCTGGCTTCACAGGCTAGCCAATGGAAAAATGGAGGGTGCTCCCAATAATGGTTTAGGGGGGCGAGATGATTAAGAGGAGCTTGCTTTTTTGTGACATTTACCTAAATTCCCGTGTATTATCAAAAAATCCTCGTCAGAATTCCTGTCTGGGAATCCCTATCGCACTATTCTGCGGCGGGAGTATCCCGAGCCTTTGATTGCTTTGCTGGCATTCATCATGGGGATCTGGCTCTGGGATCATTATTTTGGAAAATCCGAAGGCTACCTGCCGGGGACTGAAGAAATTGCGTTGGTGAAAATTGATCGTGATCTGAGGCTGGCGGACGCAATGGCCGAGGATCCGCCGTGGTTGCGATGGCTTGCAGCGGTCGACGAGCCGAAGGTCGCACGGCGGGATGCTTTGGAAGTTTTTCAAAAACTTGCGAAAGACAACGCGCTCAGTCCGCAAGGAAGCGAGGCATTTGCGATTGTCAAAGCGGTGCAGGATCACTTGCCGTTGTCGCAGACGCTCGGCGAGGCTTTGCAAGGGTGGATGATTTCGGATTATGAGGAAACTTCGAACCATTTGGCCAATCACGGCGGCACGTGGTGGCATGCGAAGTTGATCGATGCGTGGGAAAATAACGCGAAGCCCGGCCGGGACTGGCGGCAGGTCTATGGAAATGACGGCATCCGCCTCAGAACCCGGGCTCTGGTGGCGCGTTCGTCGGTCTGGTCGCTGGGGCTGGTGGGATTGTTTTTTCTGCCCGGAGCATTGTATCGCTTGAAGAAAGGGCTGGCTGCGAGGCCGAAAGGCTATGGCGGGGCTTGGCCGATCACGCTGGGGCTGGTGGTTTTCCTCCTGGCGACGCTGGCGTGGATCGGATTCACGTCGGCTCTGGAGATCGGGATCGCTTCCGTGCCTGGGCTCCCGCCGATTCTGGGGGTTTTTCTGGATTCCGCAGCGCGGGTTTTGCCGATGCTGATCGCGCTCTGTCTGCTTTTCAAACATCCATCCCACGCCATCCGTGTGATGGGCTTCAATCGACCGATCGCTGTCCGGTCGATTCTCGGGCTGTTTTCACTGCTGATGGTGGCGGATCAAATCCTTCACCGTGCGATGGGGAACACCGGCTCGAATGAACCAGGCGGCGGACTCAGCATGGGAGATGCCGGAGTGGGCGGGTTGGTTTTTGCGCTGGTTTCGGCCTGCGTGTTGGCTCCGCTGGCCGAGGAGACGCTTTATCGCGGGGTGCTTTTCCGCTCGTTTTGGAATCGTCTCGGAGTGTTTCCTGCTGCGGTGTTATCGGCGGTGATTTTCGCCATGCTCCATTTTTACGACGGCTACGGCTTGGCGAGCGTCGGGATTTTCGGATTTACCTGCGCACTTCTCTATGGTTCGACCCGCTCGTTAACCACGGTAATCGTATTTCACATGCTCTACAATTCGGCCATCAAGATCCCGGATTGGATCGTGTATCACGCGCCGTTTTGGTGACCGGGACCTTCCGGGCGGTTTCTCATGAAGTCGGCGACCTGGGCGAAAAACGGATCGAGAAAACCGCGCGCATCTTCCGGGATTCCTGCCTCCTCCATGGAAGCGCTCATCAGTTCCACCCAGCGATCGCGCTCGGGAATGCCGATTTTAAAAGTGACATGGCGCATCCGCAATTTGGGATGGCCGCGCGTTTCCATGTAGCGGGTGGAGGCTCCGAGGCGGAATAACAGGAATTCCGCGAGCCGTTCTTCCGAGCCTTCCCAATCGTCCGGTGGATACATCGGGCCGATGAGGTCGTCCGTCCGGACGCGGCGATAAAACGCGGCGACCATCCGCCGGATTCCGTCTTCACCGCAGCTTGCGATCACTTGCGCTTCGTTCATGTGCGGGATTGCTTCTCGATTTCCGGACAAACGGGCAAGCCTTGATTGGGCAGGCGATGCCGATTTTCGGCCAAGGAATCAGGTAGGAAGTCCGCCAATAACGGAATCATCTTGAAATTTCGAAGTTGTGAAGTTTAACGTCCCGCGCGAGCTGTCCTAGGCCGCATTCTTTTCCAATGAGCGATTCACCCGAACATGTCGGTTTCATAGCCCCAGATCCTGCCGAACTGAGTGAACTTTTCCCGGGTTATCAAATCGACGGCCTCATCGCTACCGGCGGAATGGGCGCGGTCTACTGCGCTGTCCAGAAGTCGCTGGACCGGACCGTGGCTTTGAAAATCCTCCCGCAGGAATTCAGCAAGGACGCGGCGTTTTGCGAGGGATTCGAGGCCGAAGCCAAAGCGATGGCACGCCTCAATCACCCGAACCTCATCGGGGTCTATGACTTCGGTGAAGTAAACGGCATGCTCTACATCATCATGGAGTATGTCCCCGGGAAATCGATCTACCACTCGGCCCATGGCCAGGCGATCGACCAGAAGGAGGTCATCCGTCTCGTCACCGGCGTTTGCCACGGTCTCGCGCATGCCCACGAAAACGGCATCATTCACCGCGATATCAAGCCGTCCAATATTCTCCTGGATCTCAACGCCCAACCGAAGATCGGTGATTTCGGCCTGGCCCGTCCGATCGAAAGGAAGATCCAGGAAGGTGAGGAAATTTTCGGAACTCCGCATTACACGGCTCCCGAGGTGGTGAACGAGCCCCAATCGGTGGACTATCGTGCGGATATTTTTTCAGTCGGTGTGCTGTTGCATGAGCTTTTGACCGGGAAATTACCGGCGGACGATCCACGTCCTCCTTCCGCGATTTACGGTTGTGATCCGCGCTTTGATGCCATCGTCCGCCGCGCCACCAATCCATCGCCTGCCGCGCGCTATGCGAACGCTAACGAAATGGCGAAAGATCTCGGTCTCATCGCCACATCGTCCGCTCCGCCGGCTCATCGTCCTGTCGTTGCGCCGACCGTAGGGCGGGGAGGTCGCGGCGGTCCGCGTGTTGCCGCTCCACTCCGTCCGCGGCGGGTGATGAAAGCGAAAAAATCATCGAGTTCTTCTTCTTTTGTCATGCTGCTGCTCTTGGCCGCAGCCGGAGCCGGGGCCTACTTTTATTACTCAAAAATCCAAACTCCCCCGAAGCCGCCTTCCGTCGAGTCGCCAACTGCCGTCCCTCGCGCTCCGGTTCCGGCGGTTAAGCCGGACGCTTCCATCGAGGATGCGCAATTGAATCCCAGACCGTCGCCCGCAGTAAAAACCCGGTCAGTTCCTAGTGCGCCCCAGGAAGTTGCCGCCGATCCCAGCGATGAACCGCCAGTCGCGAACGAAGATCCAGTCGCCGCACAGCCGAAGTACGACGTGGCTGGATTTTTCGTGCGTGCTCGGAAAATTATGCAGGATCGTGGCAAGCAACAGCTCCAGACCCGCGAGGCCAACCTCAAAGCCAATATCTCGGACCTCGGGAGAAGTTTGAAACGCCGGATTCGCACGGGAGATTCGGGTGAAATGATTTTGGACGCCTGCCTTTCCCGATGGAATCTCGATGGCGGAATTCTCCCGACCGAGATTGATTCCGATTTGTCGCATCTCGCTGGCGCTGAGGATATTTATACCGAGCATCTGACCAAACAGACCTCGATTGACGAGACCTTCCAAAGGTCGCTTTCGACACTCTCCGGAACCTATATCCTCGGCTTGGAAAAGCAGATCGAACGACTCAGAACAGACAACGATGTTCCCGCCATCGATCTGATTGAGAAGGAAATCAAGCGCACCAAAGCCTCTCCCAAGTACTTTGCGGATCTGATGCTTGGGATCGATCCGGACAAGGACGAGGCTTCAACCCGGAACGAGTAAATTCATTTTTTCAGCCGCCGGCATCACACTTCGGCTGGCGCGGGGTATTTTTCCTCTTATCGTTCGGCGTGCCCCGAGTTGATAAGAACGCCGCCCCCCGCCCCACGCCTCCTGCCATCGTTTTGCGCGGTTGCAGGCAACATAATCTTCAAGCTCTCGATCTCGATATTCCGCTCGGGAAACTGACCGTCGTCACCGGTCCCTCCGGTTCGGGAAAATCCTCGCTGGCCTTTCATACACTCTACGCCGAGGGCCAGCGGCGTTACGTTGAAACGTTTTCTCCTTACGTCCGGCAGTTTTTCGATCGAATGGACAAGCCGGATGTCGATCACATCGAAGGCATTCCGCCGGCCATCGCCATCGAGCAGAAAAATCACGTTCGGACGACCCGCTCGACCGTGGGAACTCTCACGGAAATCAACGATTACCTCAAGTTGCTCTTCGCCCGCCTCGCCGTGGGCTACGATCCTGCTACCGGCGAAGTCATCCAGCCTGACTCTCCCGAATCCGCCGCCGGGTGGACACGGGAAAATCTGGCTGGCCAATCGATCCTCGTCACCTTCCCAATCCCGATTCCCCCGAATGCCGAGAGTTCGGAGCTTTTCCCATTCCTTAATTCCCAAGGCTATCTTCGCGTCCTCATCAACGGGGAAGTTATCCGCACCGATGAGCCACGGACCGCGAAATTTATTTCGCCTGTCATCAACGTTGTCCAAGACCGCCTCGCCGTCACATCCGACAACGATTCCCGCCTGCTCGAAGCTCTCGAAGCCGCCTTCGTTCTCGGAAAAGGCCATGCGAATATTTCTTCCGCCAACAACGACACACATCGTGCGTTCAGCACCAGTTGGACCAATCCAAAAACCGGGTTCACGCTCCGTGCGCCGACCCCCGCACTTTTCTCCTTCAATAGCCCGTTAGGCGCCTGTCCCAAATGCCGCGGTTTTGGGCGGGTCATTGGCATCGACCTCGATAAAACCGTTCCCGATCCCTCGCTGTCCATCGCGAAAGGCGCGATCAAACCTTTCCAAGGCGAGCGCGGCGACGAATGCCAGCGCGACCTGATCCGCAACTGCAAGGAGCGCGGCATCGACACGAAAATTCCATGGGAGGATCTGTCCGAGGACGAGCGGGATTGGATCTACTACGGGGATCGTAGAACCGGAGATCTCTCGCCGGAAGCGCTCGAGGAACTCTGGCAATCCGGCGATTGGTATGGCGTGAAAGGTTTCTTCGACTGGATGGAAACCCGGGCCTACAAAATGCACGTCCGCATTTTTCTCAGCCGCTACCGCTCCTACACCACTTGCGGGGCCTGCCGTGGGAAGCGCCTTCAGCCGGAGTCGCTCTGTTTCAAGGTCAACACAAAGACTCTCCCTGACCTCTGGGCGTTGCCGGTTTCCGAACTGCTTCCCTTTGTTTCATCTCTCAAATCTGAAATCGCCAGCCGACCAGCGGATGCGACTCTCGATCTTGTCGTGACGGAAATCGAGTCGAGGCTCGGCTATCTTGACCAGGTCGGGCTCGGCTATCTAACGCTTGATCGGGCCACCCGCACGCTCTCCGGCGGCGAGGTCGAACGCGTCAATCTCACCACCTGTCTGGGGGCCGCGCTCACGGGGACTTTGTTTGTCCTCGACGAACCGACGGTGGGGCTTCACCCGCGAGACATCGATCGCCTCGTCGGCGTTATGCATGGACTCCGCGACAAGGGAAACACGCTGGTCGTCGTCGAGCACGAGCAGACCGTCATGCAAGCGGCGGATCACCTCGTGGACCTCGGCCCCGGTGCCGGCTCCTTTGGCGGGACGTTGATCTATCAGGGTTCGCCGCGCAAGAAATCGGCGGGCAAAGTCGGCACGCTTCCATGGCTCACCGGAGAAAAATCCATCGCCATCCCATCCAAACGCCGCAAGCCGGGAAAGCAGGTTCTGGCGGTCAAAGGAGCAACCAAACACAACCTCAGGAAACTCGATGTCGAAATTCCGCTCGGTCTTTTTGTTTGTCTAACTGGTGTCTCCGGCTCAGGAAAATCCACCTTCGCGCATGACGTTCTCTTCCTCAATCTGGCCCGAAAACTCGGGCATGAGGTCGAGGGTGATGCCGCACCGCTCAAGGAACTGCTGGGCTCGCAGTATCTGGACGGTGTCGAACTCGTCGATCAAACCGCCGTCGCCCGCACTCCGCGTTCGACACCGGCGGTTTTTCTCGGTGCGTTCGATCCGATCCGCCAGCTTTTCGCCCTCACGTCTGAAGCCAGGGCTCGCGAACTGACCACTGGGTTTTTCTCGTTCAATTCCGGCGATGGCCGCTGCGACCGTTGTGCTGGGAACGGCTTTGAAAAAGTGGAGATGCAGTTCCTATCCGATATTTATGTGACGTGTCCGGATTGCAGCGGACGGCGTTACAAATCCTCCACTCTGGATTTCCAATACTTCGGGAAATCCATCGCGGACATTTTGGATCTCACCGTCACCGATGCCATCTCCTTTTATGCGGAAGCAACGGATCTGCCCGTGGCACATGCGAAACGGCATCAGCAGATCATCAAACTTCTTTCCCCGCTGGTCGAAGTGGGACTCGGATATTTGAAACTCGGCCAACCGCTCAACACTCTCTCGGGCGGTGAATCGCAACGTCTCAAGCTTTGCCAACTCCTCTCATCCGCTCTTCCGGCCAATCCAAAGTCGAAGCTCAACAAGCTGCTCATCCTCGACGAACCGACCACCGGTCTGCATTTCTCTGATATTGAAAACCTGCTCGGCGTTTTCCAAAAGCTCGTCGATTCCGGCCATTCGCTTCTTGTCATCGAGCACAATCTGGACGTCATCAAATCCGCCGACTGGATTCTCGATCTCGGCCCGGAAGCCGGCAAATACGGTGGTCAACTCGTCGCCCAAGGCCCGCCCGAAAAAGTCGCGAAAACCGACACGCCCACCGCCCATTTCCTCAAGCAAGCCCTTGGTTTTACCTCCTCTTCCTCTAACCATCAAGCATCAGTCCCCAACTCCCAACCTTCTTCCAATTCCATCACGCTGCGGGGCGCACGCCACCACAACCTGAAAAACATTTCGTTGGATATCCCGCGTGACCAGCTCGTCGTCATCTCTGGTCTATCGGGTTCCGGAAAATCCACCCTGGCCTTCGATATTCTTTTCGCCGAAGGCCAGCGCCGTTTCCTCGACTCCATGTCCGCCTACGCCCGGCAGTTCGCGGAGCAGTTGGAAAAACCTGAGATCGATCAGCTCGCGGGTCTCCCTCCGACCGTCGCCATCGAGCAACGCGTGTCCCAGGGCGGCGGCAAATCCACCGTAGCGACCGTGACCGAGCTTTGGAATTTCATCCGCCTTCTCTATTCAAAACTCGGCACGCTCTATTGCCCGGATTGTCATGTTCCCGTGGAAAAACAATCTCTCGCCGCGATTGAAAACACCATTCGTGGCCTGTTGAAAAAAGGCCCGGTCACGATCCTCGCGCCACTGATTCGCAGTCGTAAAGGTTACCACACGGAAGTCGCCGAGTGGGCGCTGAAACAAGGCTTCACCCGTCTTCTCGTCGATCAACAATTCAAGGACGCGGAGGGTTTCACCCGGCTCGAGCGATTCAAGGAACATGACATCGATGTCGTCGTCGCGGAATTAACAAGTGATCAGTCATCAACGATCAGTGGGAAAGGGAAGAAAAACTCTTCTCTGGTCGCGGCCCACTCTTCGCTCGGCACTCAAGTTCCCCGCGCCCTCGGCATCGGTAAGGGCTTGATCAAACTTTTCACGGCGGACAAGAAGTTCATCCTTCTATCTACCAAATCAAGCTGCCCGTGCTGTAACAAATCCTTTGAAGAACTTGATCCACGGCTTTTTTCCTTCAACTCGCCGCACGGTTGGTGCCCCGAGTGCCGCGGTCATGGCAAGGTCCCGAAACGCCGCCGGTTCCTCGATACCGGACGTTTCGATTCCGTCCTGGAAGCCGAGCTCGATGCCGATCGCTCCATCGAGCGGATGGACGATGCGGAGCTCATCGAGTGTCCGCAGTGCCATGGTTCGCGTCTGAATGCCATTGCTTCAGCGGTCCAGTTGAAGGGCACTCCGGTCGCCGCGCTCGGGAATCTATCCATCGATTCCGCAGCTTCACATTTCCACGGAATCACCTTCCCGGAAAACCGCGACACCCTGATCGCCCGCGACATCCTCCCGGAGATTCGCCAGCGCCTCTCCTTTCTTCAGGAAGTCGGGCTCGGCTACCTTCAGTTGGATCGCTCCGGAACCACTCTATCAGGCGGCGAATCCCAGCGCATCCGTCTCGCCGCGCAGCTTGGCTCCAACCTGCGCGGAGTTCTCTACGTGCTGGATGAGCCCACCATCGGTCTCCATCCGCGCGACAATGCGGCATTGCTGAAAACCCTCATCGCCCTTCGCGATCAGGGGACCTCCCTCATCATCGTCGAGCACGATGAAGACACCATCGCCGCAGCCGATCACCTCATCGATCTTGGTCCCGGCGCGGGCAGGCTCGGCGGCGAGATTGTCTATCAAGGAGAGCCTCCGCGATTGCCGGGTGCTCAGTCCGCAGTGGTCGGTGGAAGAGGTAAGAAAAAGGCTTCTCTGCTCGCTGATCACTCGGCACTGCTCGCTTCTCCCACCTACCGGGCGCTTTCCACAGTGATCAAGCATCCGATTCGCGGAGCCCGCCGTCCGGTGAAGAAGGATCATCCGTTCCTGACTCTGGCAGATTGCACGGCGAATAATTTGAAAAAGGTAAACGCCGCATTTCCGCTCGGTCGCCTGACGGTGCTAACGGGAATCTCCGGTTCCGGGAAATCCTCGCTCATGCATTCCTGTGTGGCCGCGCTTTTCAAAAATGAAGCGAAGACGACGAGGGTGAAAAAGAGTCAACTGCCGTTCGGGAAAACCAGTGGTGAGAAGGCGATCAAGGCCTGCTATGAGGTCGATCAGAGTCCGATTGGTAAAACCTCGCGTTCCTGTCCTGCTACTTACGTCAAAGTCTTCGATCACATTCGCGCGCTTTTCGCACAGCTTCCTGAGGCTCGGATGCGTGGGTTCGATGCATCGCGATTTTCCTTCAATACCGAGGGTGGCCGCTGTTCCGAATGCAAGGGGAATGGCCGGGTGAAGCTCGAAATGGATTTCCTGCCGTCCACGTGGGTGCATTGCGAAACCTGCAACGGGCAGCGCTATAATCCCGCGACCCTTGAGGTGACTTTCCGTGAGAAAAACATCGGTCAGGTGCTTGCGATGACGATCGATGAAGCATCCGCGTTTTTCGAATCCCAACCGCGCATTTCCCATCCCTTGAAGCTGATGGCGGACACGGGACTCGGCTACCTCCAACTCGGCCAGGCCTCGCCCACTCTATCAGGAGGAGAGGCGCAGCGGATCAAACTGGTCTCCGAGCTGGTCAAAGGCCGTGGCACCAAGGCGACTCTCAACAACGCGCATTTCACCAGCCGGAATCTCTATCTGATCGAAGAGCCGACCGTTGGCCTCCACCTCGAAGACGTCCGGCGTCTCATCGATGTGCTGCACCGTCTCGTCGATGAGGGCCATACCGTGATCGTCATCGAGCACCACATGGCCGTCGCCGCCGAGGCAGACTGGATCCTCGACATCGGCCCCGAGGCAGGGGAAGCCGGCGGCCAAATCGTTGCCCAAGGCACGCCTGAGCAAATCGCAAAATCCGCAAAATCCCGAACCGCCCCGTTTTTGAAAGCGGCGCTGGGATAATGCAAATCCCACGTGATCGCGTAAGTTTAGGGTCTTGATGATTCCGGTGAAGCTTGATATTTAATTGGTGTTGATCTCGTCGTCTCAACCTCCCAAAGCATTTCTCCTTTTGCTGGCCGCGTGCTGCATTTGGATCGCGCTGATTTCGCTGGCAGTGGTTTGTCTGGTGGGCACGTCGGTTGCGGTCGGTTGGATCGTCGCAGGTGCTCTCGTTCTTGCCGGGACGGTTTGGATGGTCGTAATGGCCCGCGAAATCCGGGATGCGATCAGGCTCCCTGACTCCTTCGCTCCGGAGGAAGGCGTTTCGGGGACCCGCTCTCATCTGAAAATTTCCTCTCCCGGACCGAGAAGCGTTCCTGCGAACCGGTATTTCATCGGTGATCGGAGGATGTCGGAAAGGCGCCGCAGTCGCGCCCGGAGATCGGTCCAATTTCGTCGCAAACCGACGACGGAGAGCTGAGTTTGTTCAAATTTCCACCCGAGGTTTGACATCGCCGCCCGGACGGAAACATTGGAGCGCATGTACGAAGCAGTCGGAAAAATCAAATTGATCAATGAAACCCAGAGCTTTCCAAGCGGTTTCACCAAACGGGAGTTCGTGGTCACCACCGCCAACGATAAATATCCCCAGGATCTGAAGTTCGAGATCGTGAAGGACAAGTGTTCGCTTCTGGATTCCTTCAAGGAAGGGCAGGAGGTCCAGGTCACCTTCGACATCCGTGGCAATGAATACAATGGGAAGTATTATGTGAGCCTTTCCTGCTGGAAAATCCAAGGTGGCAATGGCGCTTCCGAGCCATCCCGTTCAGCCAAGGAGCCCTCGCGCGGCGCGGTCGCTGCCAGCTCGGAGCCTTCCATGGACGATCTTCGTGACGATGGGGATTACGACGACGACATTCCGTTCTAAGGAATGGTCGGGCGAAAGGACCCGGCACAAGGGAGAACCCATGGGGAAACCGGGAATGAAGAGGTTTCTCTGAACGTTGAACATCGAACGTTGAAACGAAGAGAAGTGAAGAGGAACAGTTCAGTCCCAAAAAACAGCTTCTTCTTCGCGTTCCTTGGCGAACTTTGCGGCTTGTCGGTTCACATTCTTCCACGTTGCAGGAACCTGAGCGGGCGGGAACTGGCACACCGCGATTTTTAAAAGATCGTTGTGGGGAAGGGAGATTGCAAGTAGAGTGCGGAGTGGAACCAGAATCTGCATTTTATGAACTCTACCTCTGAAAACCTGCCGACACTTGCCGAAAAAATCGCTGAAGTGGAAACCAAGCTGGAAAATCTGGAACTGGAAATCGCCGAAATCGGTCTTCCCGCCGCAGCCGAGTTGCGCCGCCGTTTGGAGATTTTGAAGATCGAGGAAAAGGCGCTCAAACGGAATTTTGAAGAGTCAATTCAACGTGGCGAGCCCGATTCCGTCCGGATGGTGAAGATCGAGGCTCTGCTTCTTTACATCGAGCGGGAGGAATTCTCCATGAAAAATGACGCGGATTTCCTGCATCAATCCGCCCCTTCATCCATGGCTGTCGTTGCCGAAGCCGGAGCCCATGTCGTCGATCTCCTGACGCGTGGCGTGAAGCATGTGATCGGTGGACACCACCCACTCGGCAGTTCTGTTTTCGTCAATCACAGTCACGATGAGCTGGTCGATTTTCACGGACTTGTCGAGAAGGAGCCTAAGACTGCCGAGAGCAAGCCGGACCATAAATGACGGAGCAATTTTGAAATCAATAGTCAGCCCGATCCGCGCGGTGCAGAACAACCTGATAGTTCCCGCGCTGGAAGATGACGCCATCCGCGACGGGGCGTATCTGCCAGTTTCCCTTGGCCACTGCTTGACCTGATCCCTCGGAGTAGGGATTGCCGATCACGAGATTTCCTTGTTTTGGGAAGAATTGCCAGACGAGGATCCTTACTCTAACATTGGGATTCTGGCGAAGTGAAATTGCCACATTGCCACTGAATGTTCCGGTGCTGATCCCTTTGCCGAAATCAAGAAACCACTCCTGCTTGGCTTGCATAGGAAATATAGGATCATTGCTGGATGTGACTTTATACATCCCTTGGAATTCACCTGAAGCTTTGTCGGGAATGTCCGCTTGGGAGAATTGAAGCGTGGCCGCGAAGAGAATACTCCCAAAAAATGCAGGGGCTTTTCCTGTGACGCCGGAAATGTGATTCAGCCGTGATGCCAGGATTGGTGTTTTCATAACCATCGTTTATAGCGCATCGCGTGCCTGATTTGCAAGCCACCGTATTACAACGATTCAGACCGGAGATTGGATGGAATGCGGCTGTATTTTGCACGATTACGGCTCAGGTTGCGCTCCTCTCCATCCATTTCCGGGCCTGACTTGATATGTTTAATGGTATATCCACGATGCTGTGCGAAGTTTTCCATCTGATTGGGAATGCTTTCCTGATCTCAAACCAAACCGAACCATGAAATTCATATTAGTGATGTCGTTGTGCCTTATGCCGGTGGTCGCCTCGATGGTATCTTGCAAAGAGAAGGGTCCTGCTGAAAAAGCTGGCGAGAGCATCGATCGGGCCGCCGAAAAAGTGAAAGACGCTGTTGATCCGAAGGGGCCGGCGGAAAAAACAGGTGAGAAAATTGACAGGGCGATGGGTAAATAAAACCGGACAAGTTGATCTAACGATGGATGGCGATGATGCACCGTCGCCCTTGCCTTGCCGAAGCCGCTGGGATGACGGGAATTTGCCTGAAAATTAAAAATAAAAATCATTTGTTGCCAAATCGTCTTAACTCAGCCTATTAACACGTCGATTGAACGGCGAAAGTTTGTTTTCTCGCTCTTCATTCGATCTGTGACGCCATGGTCAGATGAAGTGCTCTATCAGCATGGCGTCATTAGAATTGAATCAAATGGATATCTACGTGGGCAATCTGCCCTACACTGCTACTGAAGGCGATGTTTCCGAACTCTTCGCCGCTTTTGGACCTGTTGAACGGGTCAAAATCATCACCGACCGTGAAACCGGGCAATCCAAGGGATTTGCTTTCGTGACCCTCGGTGATCAAAGCCAATTGAATGCAGCCATCGAGGCTCTCAACGACAAAGACTTTAATGGTCGTCCTCTCCGTGTGAATGCTTCCGAGCCGAAAGAATCCCGTCCAAGCGGCGGTGGTGGTTATGGCGGCGGCGGTGGTGGCGGCGGCTACGGCGGCGGCGGCGGCGGAGATCGTCGTGGCGGCGGTGGCGGTGGCTACGGCGGCGGCGGTGGTGGCGGCGGCTACAAAGGCGGCGGCGGTGGCCACAAAGGTGGCGGCGGCGGCGGTGGTCGCTGGTAATACCACGTTGACCACATAACGTTTTTTCAAAACACCCGGTTTCCCGCGAGGGAGACCGGGTGTTTTATTTCAAGGGTATCGGATGGCGATCCGGCCCTATGAATTTTACCGAAACTGGTTTTGCTCCGGATGAAAGACGTAGCCCGCCTTTGCTAGTTTTTCGACCAGTTCCTGTTCGCTGAGATTATGGGTTTTCACAAGATCCTCAAGTGAGTCGCAGTGATTCCGCAGTTCGGTGTTGATGAGGCCAAGCAGAAGATGGGGATCCATTTGAAGGTAGTGCGAGAGGTTCATGTTTCAGGTTGTGGAGTTAGGGAGGGGCTGGCGGTTTCTGTGTCGCGGCGATGGATGGCGGTTTTGTGTGGGGTTTTCAATTCTGAAAGTAATGCAATGCTGCTTCTTGTCGTTATTTCAGCGAATGCATCTCAATCGTGGAAAAGCAGAGCAGCGCGGGAACAATGAAAAGTTTTAAGGTTGTTTTCATGGCATTTCCACGCCGGATTTGCTCCTTCCAACAATCAATTGGAAATCTTTCCACATGCACGGCGGTTTGGCATTTGATCGTGCCTGAATCCCGCTAGGATTTGGGAAGAGAAAATCTTCGAATCGATGCCATCACGCGGACGCCACCAAAGTTCTTCAAAGGAATGCCATCAAATCATGCGCAGGATCGAGACCATGGACGGGGTGCTCGGCGTGATTATCGGTCGTTCCTACGGTGGTAAATCGCTGGGGGCCGGCAGTCGGACCGGTTCGATTAAAGTGCAACGCAGGATATCCGGCGGTCTCAAGGCCGTCACCCAAACCTCCAAGGGCCTGCAGGAAATTTTCATCCGAATGGAGGCAGGGATGGAAGACGCCGTCGCCGCGGAGATCCTGAAACTGTGATGGACCGAGTAGTTCCCTTTGGGTGTCAGCGCCGGTCGGTCACCGCGGTTTTGGATAGGGAGTCATGCCACGCGCGGTTTCCATGCGTGAAGAAGGCGACGAAGAAGCCGAGATAACAGGGCAATGCCGACAGGATCTTGGCGGCGTTTCGTCCCAGCACTTGGCCAAGTGTCATGCGGCTGCCAGTGGTGGATCTAACAGCGATCCCCATTGCTTTTTTACCAAAGGTGCCACGCATGGGAGACAACTCGGCGACGATGCAATAAAGCAGCCAGATGCCGAGAGTTCCAAAACCGATCATGGAATTCGCCATCAACGACGCGGTTCTATCATAGGTGGATGCAATTGGGTCGGCCATCGGGCTAACGTCGAAAACCGACATTGATATCACGTAGAGGGCCATTTGGATCGGTACCACATCAATGAGATAGGCAACGGTTCTTTTGAAGTTGTTGGCAGGACGGTAATGGAGATGGCGCATGGGGGGATTCGTCTGAGGGGTGGACAGGATCAATTGTAACCTCGTCTCAATTCCGGTTGAATCGCATCAGGATGCGCAGGACATACCAGAAGAGTAGGGCCACACTCGCGAAGAGCGACAAGGCTGCTGCGACGTGCTGCCCGGGCTGATAGC